>CAZHEZ010000080.1:0-29787 GCA_964531315.1 uncultured Candidatus Obscuribacterales bacterium
GACGCCGCAAAAGTCTGGAAGTGACGATTTTCTCACATACAAAACCGGTCGGATTGACCGATTGTGAAACGTTGAGCCGGCAGTTGGGAGAAATCCTGGAGCCTGAATCAAACGGACAGGCACCGAGTATCGAAGGTCCATACGTACGGGAAGTGCAAAGCCCGGGCATCGAAAGAGAACTGAAAACCGAAAGAGAATTTCTGGTTTTTGCCGGTTCTCAGGTCTTTATCAGAGCCAAAGAGAACGTGCCGGATGTCGGATCGGAATTTACCGGCAGAATGGAAGCATTGCTGGACGGCAAAATTCACCTGAAAAACGTCAAGCCTGTTCTGGCCAAGAAAGCAGCCGGGCACAATGCCAAGCCGTCCAAGAAAACGGCCGAGCTGCATAAATCCGCATTCCCAGGCTGTTCTAGCTTGAGCCTGGATATGAAAAAAGTTTCTTTAGTTCGTCTATTCCCACAGGATGTGCCTAAAATGCACGCCCTGGATGGAGACTTAGAAAAGAGTTAGAGGAAATACTGTTGGCAAAGACTGGTCCCAAGCCAGTTTTAGCGAACAAACCAAATAGACAAAGCAGGAAAACTGAATACTAAAATTGAATAAACTGGAGGAGTCAATCCGTGATTAAAATCGGCGATAAGCTCTTGGAAGCCGCAGAGGAGCTGGAAAGAGAGCGCAATATTCCGCAAGCAGAGTTCATCTCTTATGTCTGCGATGCCATCGTTGCAGCTTACAAAAAGAAAGTCCCAGACCACGATGTGGAAGGCGTACGGGCAATCTTCGACCATGAGACAGGTGAAATCGGCATCTTTGCCCCCAAAGAAGTTGTCGACAAAGCGGAAAACGAGTATCACCAGATCAGCCTGGAAGACGCCAAGGATCTGATTCCTGACGTATCGGTAGGCGAAGTTTTGGAAATCGAAGTGACGCCGGCCGACTTCTCCGAATTCGGACGGATCGCTGCCCAAACCGCCAAGCAGCTGATGACGCAGCGCTTGAGAGAAGCAGAAAAAGAGCTGATCAAGAAAGAATTCGAAGCGCGCAAAGGTACTTGCACGACCGGTCAAATCGAGCGTATCGAAGTGATCAGCAATACCCGCAACAACGTCATCGTCAACCTCGGTCGCGTGGAAGGCTGCATGCCCACTCGCGAACAATTGCCCGGTGAAACATATAGAGTAGGCAATCGCGTTCGTGTGTACGTTCTCGAACTAAGAGAAACAGGGCGCGTTCCGCAGATCATTGTTTCACAAGCTCACCCCGAGCTGGTCAGAGAATTGTTTGAACTCTACGTGCCGGAAATTGAAGACGGCACTGTTGAAATCAAATCGATCGCACGGGAAGCCGGCTACCGGACCAAGATCGCCGTTCATTCCGATGACGCCGATGTCGATCCGGTCGGTGCCTGTATCGGTACGCGCGGTGTGCGAATTCAAAACGTGGTTGCCGAATTGCGCAATGAAAAGATTGACGTAATCCGCTTCTCCGGCGATCCGGTCGACTATATTTCCAACGCTTTGAGCCCGGCCCGTATCACCACGGTAGCTCTTTACGAAGAGATGCCCGAGAACGGCGGCAAGAGAGCCGAGGTAATTGTGCCTGACGATCAGCTCAGTCTGGCCATCGGCCGGGGCGGACAGAACGTTCGTCTGGCTGCTAAGTTGACGGGCTGGAAGATCGACATCAAGTCGGAATCTCAGGCCGGCGGTTCCTTCAAATCTCTCAATCAAACCTTGGAAGATCTGGGCGCCCAGGCATAAGTGGCAGGTGGGCCGGGCCTTTGCCCGGCCCACCTTTAACTCTCTTTTTTGCGCATGCTTGATCATGCCTGAATTAAAGAGAGCCTATTTTCAACTGGCTTTTGGCGAATTTTTGACTGATTCTTTGATTGTTTTTTTGACGTTACATTCTAGTTCTCGGGGAGATTGCCCGTTGCTTTCTACGCGAATCTGCGTGGCATGCCGTTTGAAGAAAGCGCAGAAAGATTTAATTCGCCTCACCTGCGATTATCAAAGCGGCGAAGTGCGCCTGAACACGGGCGATAAGAGCCTGTCAGGGCGGTCTTGTTACATCTGCCGCCAGAAATCCTGTGTTGACCAGGCTTTGAAAGGCATCCGCCTGAAGGGTGCGCTTGAGGGTCGGAAAGTAAAGGGCAGACCGGCCGGGCGCTCTGTGGCTTTCCCGCTCCCAGAGCAACTGATACAGCTTGTATACAGAGAGTGCACAGATACGGCCAAAACATGCCAAAATACACAGAGCAAGGAGTAAAAGCCTGATGAATGATCGCGTCCGAGTGTACGAATTAGCGCGCCAGATGAACCTCGAAAACGGGGATATCATCACGGCTTTGCGCGAACTCGGCTACGACATCAAGAGCCACTCCAGCACCATCGACGCAAGCACAGTCGGACTGCTGATTTCCCACTTGGGCAAGAAAAACGGCAAGGGCGAGAAAGAAAAACCAGCCGCAAAAACAGCTGCCAAGCCCGCCGGAAAAATCCCGCCGCCGCCGCCGCCGGAGAAACAAAAGCCGCGCGTACTGGCCCGTTACAGAAAAGAGACAGCACCTGAAGACGTGCCTGCCGATGCCATCCCAGCTGAGGCCCCCCCGGTTGTAGAGCCTGCCGAACAGGCAGTGCCGAAAGAACCGGTGGCACCGCCTGCGCCGCCCGAACCGGTCGTAGAAGTGGCGCCGCCGCCGGTCGTCGAGGACGCTGAAGAAAAGGCGAAAGCTAAGAAAGCCAGCGAACCGATCCAAATTGAAGAAAAGCCCGAAGAGCCGCCGCAGGCGCCGGGCAAAGAGCAAGTTAAGGAAACTCCGGAAGATTCAGCGAAAGTCGATGAAACCGCTCGTGACGACAAGTCAAAGGTAGAAGACATAGTGCCTGATGCATTCCAGGGTCTCGCGACTCGTCCCTCGGTACCGGTCAGAGTGGCCGCGCCGTCCAATCGCGCCACACCGCCCAGACCACCGAAATCCCACAGACATTCGACGCCTGAGCGCCACGGAGCCTAGAAAGAAGAGAAGTCGCGCCAGACAGCAGCCCCCATAGACGTTCCCAAAGTAATCACATTGACGCAAAATCTGACCATCAAAGAATTGGCAGACAAAATGAATGTGCAGGACACTGAAGTGATCAAGCGTCTGTTCATGAAAGGGCACATGCGCACGGTCAACCAGTTGGTTGAAGTGGAACTGGCTCGCGAGCTGGCTGCCGAAATGGAATACGAGGTCCTCACGGAAGAAAAGGTCGAGGAAGTCGTTCATGTAGAGGAAAATCTTTCTGCCGAAGATATCGCCGCGCTTGTGACCAGACCGCCTGTGGTCACGATCATGGGTCACGTCGACCACGGTAAAACCAGTCTTCTGGACGCCATCAGACAGACGAAATTCTTGCTCACCGATGCCGAACACGGCGGCATCACGCAGCACATCGGCGCCTATCACGTCGAAGTTCCCCATGAAGATGGCACGCTGCGTCAGATCGTCTTTCTGGACACGCCCGGTCACGAAGCCTTTACGGCGATGCGTGCCCGCGGAGCCAAAGCCACAGACGTAGCCATTCTTGTTGTCGCCGCCGACGACGGAGTCATGCCTCAAACAATCGAAGCAATCGACCACGTCAAAGCAGCTGGCGTGCCGATTATTGTTGCCGTCAACAAAATAGACAAACAAGACGCCGATCCGGATCGAGTTCTTACTCAATTGATGGAGCACGGACTGCTTCCCGATAAATTCGGCGGCGACACCGTCACAGTCAATGTTTCGGCGAAAAAGCGCACCGGACTGGATGAGCTGCTGGAAATGATTTTGCTCGTCTCGGAAATGCAGGATCTAAAAGCCAACCCGGAAAAACCAGCCAACGGCGTCATCATCGAAGCCGAATTGTCTCGCGGAAAAGGTGCTGTTGCCACAGCGCTTGTACAAACCGGAACCCTGAGAGAAGGCGACTTATTGATCGCCGGAACTGCATCCGGCAGAGTCAGAGCCCTCTTTGACGATCGCGGGCAGCGCGTCAAAGCGGCCGGACCGTCGATGCCTGTAGAAGTTCTTGGATTGGATGATGTTCCGCAAGCAGGCGATCGCTTCGAAGTAGTTGCCGACATGCAGATTCAAAAGAGCATCGTCGATGCACGCAAGATCGCCCAGGGAGACAGACGTCCTCATCACGTCACACTCGAGTCTCTGCACGACATGCTGGCCACAGGCGAAGTGAAAGAACTCAACATTATCGTCAAAGCGGATGTGCAAGGTACAGCCGAAGCGATCGCAGAGCAAATACGCAAACTGACTTCCAATGAAGTGGCTGTTCGCGTCTTGCGCACATCGTCAGGCGACATCTCGGAAAACGACGTCAACCTGGCCGCATCTTCCAATGCCATCATCGTCGGCTTCAATGTGCAGCCCGACCAGAATGCGCAGAAAGTCAGCGAAAAAGAAGGTGTGGACGTGCGCACCTACAACATCATTTATCAGATTACAGACGACCTGGAAAAAGCGATTCAAGGTCTTATCCAGCCGCTGCGCTCGGAAGTGCAAATCGGTCAAGCCGAAATTCGCGCCGTATTCAAAAGCAAGCACCTTTCAGTCGGTGGTTGCATGGTTACATCCGGCAAGGTCAAGCGCGGCGGAATCGCCAAAATCGACAGAGAAGGCACGATCATTTATGAAGGCAAAATTGAAACGCTCAGGCGCTTCAAAGATGACGCCAAAGAAGTCGCGCAAGGCTTTGAATGCGGCATGAGCTTCGAAAAATTCAATGACCTGCAGGAAGGCGACAAGGTCACTGTCTTCGAGATTCACGAAACCAAGCGCGAAATCACCCGTTCTTAATTGAGGTGAACCATGTCTACACAACGTGCTCTGCGTGTTTCTCAGTCAATCAAAAAAGAATTGTCCGAGATTATTCGCCGCGATTTGAAAGACGACCGCATTAAAGGACTGGTCTCGATCACCGATGTCGAGTCGACTCCTGATTGCCGTTCTTGCCGAGTTTTTGTTTCGGTCTTCGGACAAGAAGGCGATTCCGACAGCACTATGGAGGCTCTCAACGAGCATCTCGGCTACATGCGTGGAGAATTATGCCGCCGTCTGCATTTGCGTTTTGCTCCCGAAATCAGTTTGAAACTGGACACGTCACTGGAACGTGGTGCTAAAGTTTCTGATCTGCTCGGAAAAATCGCCCGCGGCGAAGTTTAGAAACGACACGCCTTAAGACCATCAGTCTGAAGACGACGGGCGCTTAGAAAACTAGTTGAGAATCCATCAGGATCAGGCAAAGCAGTGCACTTCGGTTTTCTAAATGTGATGAAGCCACCGGGCATGACTTCACATGACGTGGTCGCACGCGTACGGCGCCTGACCAAGATTAAACGCAGCGGGCATGGAGGAACTCTAGACCCCCTTGCCGAGGGTGTCTTACCAATGGCGCTCGGTCAGGCCTGCCGGCTCATCGATTATCTTCCGTCCGAAAAAACCTACTACGCCGAGATTCTGCTCGGCAAGAAAACCACAACCGACGATCTAGAAGGCGATGTCGTAGAGGAAAACACTGCGGACCATATAACTGAAGAACAAATTGAGAAAGCCCTCAGCCAATTCCGCGGTCAGATCAAGCAACATCCGCCTGTATACAGTGCAATTCGCATTGACGGACAACGCCTTTATGATCTGGCCCGAAAAGGACAGGCCCCGGCTCAGGCGCCGGAGCGCACCGTGACTGTGCACAGCCTGGAGGTCGTCTCCATCAAAGTCCCCATTGTCGCCATCCGCGTGCACTGTTCAAAAGGAACATACATTCGCTCTTTAGCGCGCGATCTTGGAGACGCCTTAGGAACAGGCGGTTGCCTTTTCAAATTGGTGAGAGAAAAGGCCGGTTTTATGAATTTGGAAAATTCGCTGTCGCTGGAGAGAATTAAAGACCTGACTGAAAACAACGATTGGCAACCGCTTTTCACAGACCTGACTGATGCCCTTGGCTTTAGAAAGGTGGAAATTGAAGAAAGCGATGCCGATAGAATCTTCAATGGACGAAACATTGATATTGAACATTCAAAAAACGGCGAGAGCGGCCGGTTTTTGCTCGCGGTCAAAAACGGTAAATATCTAGCGCTTCTAAAACATGTGGATGAAAAAAACTGGAAACCGGAGGTCGTTTTCTCCGATGCGAGAGTTTCGTCCTGACAGGGACATGCTTCTTACTGTTGTTATTTTCACTGAAGGCCTGCTTCTTCTAATTGGCACGCTCTGGTGTTATGTAGGCAACATAATGCTTGCACCAGTTCTGGTACCACACTGGCAGGACTTTGCCATCGGTGCAGCAATGGGCGTTGCGCTTGTCATCACGTCGATTGCCATTTATGGAATTTCGCATCTGCTTGAGAAGGTTTTGAGCAAATCGCAGGCTGGATCGATCCTCTCCATGAAAGAAATTGCTATTCACGAGCTGGCCCCATTCTTTAAAAATTCAACGCTGCCGGACATCGTCATCATCTCCCTGGTGTCTGGCTTCTGCGAAGAAGTATTTTTTCGAGGAGCAATCCAGTTGGAATTCAATCTCTGGATTGCTGCCTTTATCTTCGGCATGTTTCACATGCCCACTTTCCGGTATCTGGCTTACGGAATTTGGGCGATGACAGCCGGCGTGCTCTTCGGAGTAGCTATGCAAGCAACGCATTCGCTGTGGACCCCTATAACTGCCCATGTGCTGAACAATCTGCTGGTCATTCTGTTTTTGCGTTATGGACCGGTCGAAAAGCTTGGCTCACAAATAGATTCGAGTTCGCCCTCAAATAAAAACCCCGGTCCGGGTGCCGACAAAAACCAGGACTTGTCTGATGGCAAAGCTGATCAGTAAAGCGCGTCTGAAAATGAGCCGGTAGCACCGATTCAAGACTCAGAATAATCTGATTGGCCCGCTTAAATGCCAATTACATCTCAAAATGCCGGCGCTGGGTGCTTTGATTTCATCTATAAACCAGCTGCGAAAATACGAACGCGAATTTTTCCCAGCCTCCGCAATGATCAAGTTTGGGCAGCAGTGAGGCTTTAGAGCGCTCACCCTTTTCAAGGACTTGCTGACAAAAATCAAAATTGTCCATTCCATGAGCTTTTCGGGACACACCGGCACTATGAAAAACCCAAGTTTTTCATAGCTCCTATACCGGCAAAATTGAGAATATCAGCCAGCAAAAAATCGAAAAGCACGGCAGATTAAGGCGACAACTAGAAGGGGAGGCAAATTGCCTCCCCTTCAATAGTTTTAGCTAGCTTTGACGCTTAGCGTTTTTTCTTCTTAGCTGCTTTTTTGGCTGGCTTAGCTGCTTTTTTGGCAGGCTTAGCGGCCTTCTTAGCTGGCTTTTTGGCAGCGGCTTTCTTGGGTGCTGCAGCGGCGGGTTTTTCCACCTTCAAAGCAGGCAATTTTGCTCTGCCGTCTACAACATCCTTGAGCTCTTGTCCTGCTCTGAATACAGGAACTTTAGCTGCTTCGATCCTGAGCTTTTGCTTGGGATTTTGCGGATTGACGCCGGTGCGAGCTTGACGCTGACGACGTTCGAATGTGCCGAATCCAACCAGGGTGACTCTGTCGCCCTTTTGGAGTCCTTGGGTGATGGAATGCAACATCGCAGCTACTGCGTTGTGCACTTGCATCTTGGTTTGACCAGTCGACTTAGCGATTTGGTTGACTAACTCTGCTTTGTTCATTGAATTCTCCCTACCCTAATACTATCGAGAGCCAATTTAATAGCCGTAAAACAATGCGAGATACTAGCAGCTAATTCCGATCTTATTCAAGTACTTCGGGACAAAAAAAATCAGAAATCTCAGGTAGCAAAAGGCGCATGGCAAAAGGCTGAAGCCATGAGAGCCACCGCAGGAGCCGCATTTGCGGCATGCGGGAAAAAATCGGCCAGTAATTTTCGGCAAAAAATATTTTCTTTGGGAATCCGCATTTTAAGAGCCAAGAGCAATGGGTACATATCAAAGCTATACATAAATCGGGATCATGCTCAAGATTTGGCAGTGCGAGCCGGCCGGAATTCTTTGTATCCTTTGTCACGGTCGCTTGCAAAAGCGCTCATTCTGTAAGCTTCTACCGCACCATGTGGTAAATTCAAAAGCCATGAATCCTCTGTATTCTCAGTTTCTGGACGACACTATTTGTGCTATCTCCACTGCTCACGGCGCCGGGGCCATTGCCATCGTGCGCCTGGCGGGCGTTGACGCATGGTCCATCGCAGAAAGGCTTTTCACCCCTCAGGGCTTTCCACATCAGCAGGGGGAGCCGCCACTTAAAACACACACGGCCCAACACGGCTTTATCATGGATCCCAAGACCGGAAACGTAATCGATGAAGTAGTAGTGATTCCTTATAAGGGTCCGAATTCCTACACCGGCTCAGACCTGATTGAAATCAATTGCCATGGCGGTGCAGTCGTCACAGCCGAGATTCTCAGTGCCTGTCTGGAATGCGGTAGCCGGCTGGCGAGGGCCGGAGAGTTTACGCAGCGGGCATTTCTTTCCGGCAAAATCGATCTCACTCAAGCCGAGGCTGTTCTGGATGTGATCCAGGCAAAAACTGTCCGCCAGAGACAGCTTGCCGTTTCTGCCATGGCCGGAGGCCTGGGTCAGAAGATCAAGGCTGTGCGCCTGGAATTGCTAACTCTATTGACTGAAATCGTAGCCGGCATAGATTTCCCAGAAGAAGTTGGCGACACGCCCGCCCAGCGCATTGAAGAGGTAGTGTCTGAAAGCATTGAAGCACTTGAGAGGCTTTTGAAAACAACAAGGTCGGGCCACTTCTTGAGGGAAGGCATGAAAGTGGCAATCGTCGGCAAACCAAATGCAGGCAAGTCCAGCCTCCTCAATCAGCTCCTCAGTTATGACCGGGCCATCGTCACTGAAATTGCCGGCACTACGCGCGACGCGCTTAAGGAACCGCTTGACCTGAACGGTATACCTGTAATTCTTATCGATACTGCCGGCATCAGACACACCGAGGATGCCGTCGAGCAAATAGGCATTGAAAGGTCAGCAATGGCAGTTGAGGAAGCGGACTTTATATTGATGCTTTTCGAAGCCAATCGTCCCTGGTCTGACGAAGACACCAAGGTTCGCAATCTGGTCGGACAAAAGCCGTTTGTTCTAATCGCCAACAAAGTAGACTTGAGTCCGAATTTCCAATTTGACGAATACTTGAATGGAAATGTCGATAAGCACGAGGGCGAACCGGTAGCAAAGCTGGAAATATCGGCCAAAACTGGAGAGGGTGTAAAAAACATCAGCGCCGTTATTGAGAATTACGTACTCACAGAAGAGGCGCTAAAGCAAGCCGGCGGTTCGCTCAATCAACGCCAGCATGAGCTCTGTAATAGTGCCAATCAAGCTTTGCAGCTTGTTAAAGAAACTCTAGCCGAGGGCCTCCCCCAGGACTGCCTGGCCACCGATCTAAAATTGGCAGTGGATCGCTTGTCGGAGGTGTGCGGCGAATCAGTATCAGAAGAAGTGATCGCTCAGGTATTTGCCAATTTCTGTATTGGAAAGTAGCAAGAGCCTGCTGAGAAGATCCCCTCAGTCCGTAAGACAAAAGTCAGTTAGTTCAAAAGCAATTTAAAAGAAGGTTCCGTTTGGCAAAGCTAATTTCTGAAGACAAGGAAGTGGAAAGCACCCTTGAGATCGTTCCCGGCCCGGCGCTTCCGATTGCCGAAATCATGAGCGACCAGGCCTGGCAAAAGGTCGGTCTGGCTCTTGTAAGCGGTCCTTTCAACATTAATCTCGGTTATACATCCAATGGAGATGTTCCGGCAGAAGAGGAGCCTGGCTCTGAAGAATGCCTTTTTTGCCGCAAACCTAAAGACGAAGTGCACGAGCTTGCCGACCAGATTGAACAGCTTATTGAAGGTAAAGTCGATTCTGTCCTGTTCGAACCGGCCGAGCCTTTTTTCGAATTAAGAGTCACAAAGGCCCCGGTTTTCGGCTTCAAGGTCGAAGCCTGGCTGGATTCCGGCAATGCAACGACGGGCGTATACCGCTGGGACGGTGTCGGCATACGGATGCACACCACCCGGGACAACCTGGCTTCCTTTACGAAACAGCTGCGCAGCGAGTTCAGCTGCTAATTCTTGCCCTATAAATTGGTAAAATCCTTATCTACGGCAGTTTGTAGATGCCGCAATATGAGGATAAAACTATGTCAGTTCAAGAGGTAAAAAACGCGTTGTTCGTTAATCTTCCCGATGGTTCGCAAAGGCCTATCGAACCAGGTTGGACAGCAGCGGATTTAGCGAAATCAATCGCCGAAGGTTTATACAGAAAAGCGGTAGGCGCCCACATAAACGGTGAGCTGCGCGACCTTTTCACTCCTCTGAACAACGGAGACAACGTCCGCATCCTCAAACCCGATGATAAAGAATCCATCGAGCTTTTGCGGCATTCCAGCGCACACGTGATGGCCCAGGCTGTGCAAAATCTGTTCCCGCACGCCAAAATCGCTATCGGACCCACCATCGAAGACGGCTTCTATTACGACTTCGACATCCCGGACCATAAGCTCACGGCAGAAGACCTCGACAAGATCGAGCAGGAAATGAAAAAAATTGCCGACTCCAATCAAAAATTGGTGCGCTTTTACATTCCTGATGTGGACAAACAACTCAAGGAATTCAAGGATCAAGGCGAAAAATACAAAGCCGAGCTGCTTGAAGAGCACAGAAACCACGAGCCCACCCTCTATCTCATGCAGGATAAGGACGGCAAGACGATCTGGAACGATCTCTGCCGCGGTCCACACTTGCCTTCCACCAATCATATTAAAGCGTTCAAACTGCTCAAGTTCTCGGGCAGCTACTGGCGCGGTGACGAGAAGAAGGACCACCTGCAACGGATTTACGCGACTGCTTTCTGGTCTAAGAAGGATCTCGACGAATACTTGCTCAGACTGGAAGAGGCGGAAAAACGCGACCACAGAAAGCTGTCAAAACAGCTCGACCTTTTCTCTGTTCACGATGAAGTCGGTCCCGGGCTGGTTTTCTGGCATCCGAATCTGGCCACTGTCCGAGCTGTGATTGAGGACTATTGGCGCGATGAGCATAGAAAACGCGGTTATGACTTCGTTTTCACGCCCCATATTGCCTCCGAAGAACTGTACAAAATCAGCGGTCACCTCGAGTCATACGGCGAAAACATGTATTCGGCCATGGACATCGACGGCATGCCCTATCGGGCCAAGCCGATGAATTGCCCGGGTCATATCATGATCTACAAGACCCGCCTGCGCTCATACCGCGACCTGCCGCTGCGTTTTGCAGAACTGGGAACCGTTTATCGCTATGAACGCTCCGGCGTTCTGCACGGAATGCTTAGAGTTCGCGGGTTTACCCAAGACGACTCGCACATTTTCTGCACACCCGAGCAATTGGAAAGCGAAATCAACGGCATTCTCGACTTGATCGACACCTTGATGAAAACTTTCGGCTATACATATAAAGCCTACCTGGCCACGCGCCCGGAAAAATTCATCGGTTCGGTTGAAGAATGGGATTTCGCCACCGAGGCGCTTCGATCGGCGGCAAAATCGCGCGGCCTGGAATGTGAGCTTGATGAAGGTGGCGGCGCCTTCTACGCCCCTAAAATAGACATCAAGCTCTATGATGCCATCGGCCGCGAGTGGCAGGGACCGACTGTTCAGGTCGATTTGAATTTGCCTAACCGGTTTGATGTGAATTTTATCGGCGACGATAATTCCCGTCATAAGGTGATCATGATCCATCGCGCCGTTCTCGGTTCGATGGAACGCTTTGTGGGCGGACTAATTGAGCACTATGCCGGAGCCTTCCCGCTCTGGCTGGCGCCCCTGCAAGCCATGATTCTGCCGATTGCCGACCGCCACTACGAGCATGCGGACAAAGTAGCCGAGGCACTTAAAGGCATGGGCATGCGGGTGAAGGTAGACACTCGTTCTGAAACGATCAACTACCGAATCCGCGAAGCGCAGATGGAGCAAGTGCCTTATATGCTGGTAATCGGCGATAAAGAATTGGCTGCCGACGGTGCTGCCTTGCGGCACAGGCGCGAAGGCGATCTGGGCATTCTCAATTTGAAAGACATGATGGTCAAATTCAAAGAAGAGATAGACAGCAAAGCCTAGTCTGCTTAGACCTTTGAGATAGACAAAATATGGAGCCGTGGTTTCCCACGGCTCCTGTCGCGCATTCAGTAATAGCCTCCATTCGTCTCTATCTGCGGCGGAATATCCCCAGTCCCCTCGGTTGCTGATAAACAGGTTGTTGATATTGAATTTGTGCCGGCTGGTACATAGTCGGCTGCTCATAAGTGGTCGAATAATAGGGCTGCGCAGTCGGCAATTCCTTGACTTGAGCATGGCGGCCTAAGGCGTCATTGATCTTCCCAATGGTCTCAACTGAGTTGCGAATCTGCGCCGAATCAATCGAGTTTGCGCCTGCTTTGGCATAGTCAGGCGCCGAGATGACTACGCCGCCGGAGGCATCCTTGTTGACTCTGAAAACGCTGGTCCAACAGTAGTCGTTGTTGTCCTTTGTTTGCCCATTGGGGCGAATTTGTTTGTCGAGATACTGAGCAAGCGCATTGCTGTCGTTCAATTTGTCTCTCGACACAAAGACATAGACAGCGTCGCCGGCCGCAGCCTGGGCCTGGGCTGCTTGCATAAACTTGGCTGAAGAATCCTTTGTGCCGCCAATCAGCACCACCGGTTTGCCTTTTTCTGCCGCTTCAGCAAGGGCCTGGCTGTAGGTGCTTTCATTGAAAGGAAACTTTTTGACGGCTGCTTCATAATCGCCAGGCGAGAGTTTATCGCTTACGGCAGGGGCTTTCTCGAGCGGCATTGACTGCTTGGACTGCTTAGACTGTTCAGCCTCAAGCTGGAGAGGGCTTTTCGGTAAGTCTTTTGTCTTATTCTTGCTTTCCAAATCGAGATTTCTTTGCGCCTGCAACTTGGCTTTGAAGTCGCGAGAAAGTTCCGGAATCATATGTTTCATGTCATCGGGCAGACTTTTTTTGAGCGAACTTTCATAGACTTCCACGGCGTTCTTTAGCTGTTTGGCGAACTTATCCTCACTCTCGGTCGCATCGATACCGCCTCTGTCCTTTTCTTGCGACTGCTCATGTCCGTGCTTTCTTTTATGGCGGCTTCTCGACTCATTTGCATCGCCGCCTTTTTTCAAATCTTCTTTGGGCCCGCTCTTAGATTCGGCGACAGCACCATCGATACCATCACGGCGAGGAGGTCCAGATTTTGCCTTGCCCAGTTCGCTTTGCTTCAGTTCTACATTGTCGAGTTCTGCACCACCCTTGGGTTTTCCCGAAGCGGCCGAATAATCCGCCTCCAATTTTGGATAAGCTTGCGGCTTGGACTCAGCCGGCTTGGTGTTCTTCTCCGGGTTCAAATTAAATTCCGGCTTAGCATCCACATGGTCAACGCGTGGATTAATTTCGGGATTTTTCTTTTGCTGGACTGCTTGTTTTTGTGCGTCTTCGGCAGCCTGCCGCTGAATGGCTGCCTTTGCCGCTTCTTGCATAGCGGCGGCGGCTCTGGCACCGGCTGCTGCGACGACTCCCTTGTTGTCACTTTCGGCTGTCAGTGCATCAGCGATGAAAACGGACGGCAGAAAACTTTCAGCCGCGGATGTGAAAGGTTTGTTCTTTACATGATCGATCATTTTTCCGGGTACCTTCGCCACCTCCTGCAATACGCCATTGCCACCGGCAGCGATACCGCCTAGTCTCTCTTTATTTTCGTTGTATAGACCTTTAGCTACTATTACTGCAGGAGTTGACTCGGCGACAGCGCCTATTGCGGCTGCCTGCGTTTCGGCGTGACCGAGGACCATATTAAAAGCCCCCTGTGCCATTTGCTGAAAACCGTTGCCAATCTTATTTACTCCCGCCTCTGCGGTTTTGGCATAGCCTTTGTAGTCTGGAAAAATATCACCCATTGCCTCGTACCTCATAATGCGCGAACGCTGTAAAAACTGGTGCGTGGCAATGACATTACCGGTCAATTCTTGAACGGACTTTGAACGGATTCTGAAATTGAAGAAAACTTGCCTGTTTCCGTCTTGCTTCAATCGGCTGGTTGGCTAAGCAGGACGCTGAACCAGAAGCGGCTGCCGCTTCCGGCATTGCTCTCCACGCCGATTTCTCCGCCATGCGCTTCTGCAATTGCCTTGGCGATGGCCAAACCCAGCCCCGTGCCCTGTGGTTTTTTTCCTGCTTCTTTTACTTGTTTGAATGGTTCAAAGATCTCTTTTTGATCTTGCGGTTGTATGCCCGGACCCTGATCGGCAATTGAAAATTCGGCAAAGGCTCCTTGCTTGCAAACCGAGACCTGGATGACGCTGCCCCTGGGGGAAAAACGCACTGAGTTGGATAAAAGGTTGATCAATACCTGGACAACTCTGTCGGCGTCGACGTCCAGATCAAATACTTCTATATTGTTTTTCAATTGCAATGATTTTGCCGCCAGTAGAGATTCTACTCCGGCTGCGGCTTGGTCGATAAGAATCCCAGAGGAAGTTCGTGAGAATCTCAGAGACTTGCTCTTTGCACCCAGCGATTCGATCTCCAGTAAGTCATTCACTAATTTGAGAAGGCGCTCGGTTACACGCTCCATGCGCCCGACCTTTTCAGCATAGGAGGGCGACAGTTCGGTGCTCTGGGAAAGAAGATGCATTGTTCCTAAGATGCTGGTCAAGGGCGAGCGCAGATCGTGCGCCACCATTTGCATAAACGATCGCTTGATGCGCTCCAGCTCCTTGCGTTCGCTATTGTCGAGCACGACGCAAAAGAGGACGTTTTCCGAAGCCGACCAATTAATCGACCACAAGACATCAAGCTCCGTGCAATCAGGACGAAGTATTCGTGTTTCTATAGTGGTCGGTACACCGCTGGAAATCACCGATGCAAATGTGCTGCCGACAATATTCCTCTCCTCTTCAGTAATGACATCGGCCACCCTCCGGCCCAGCAAATCGTCAGGGTCGCGGCGCCAGACCAGACGAGCGGCTGGATTGATGGCGGCAAACTTTCCATCGGGGCTAATCGAGCAAATAACTTCGCGCGATTGTTCTATGACTGCTGTTTCTTTTCTGATCGCCTCATTGAGCGCCGTGGCCATATCGTGAAATGCCTTGTCGACGCTGGCAATTTCGTCATCCCCTGCAAGCCTCTCAGTGAGCGGCAAATTGGTGGCTAACCGCTTCGAATTGTCGGCTAGCCTGCCAAGACGTGTGGTAATTCCTTTGGAAAAATAATTAGAAAGAAGAAGAGAGAGAATCAGGTTGGCAATCAAGCCCAAGGCCAAAACCGGCCCCACATAGTCTCGAACAGTAACCTGCGATTGAGTCGAGAGCCCTTCCACGCTTGCTGTTTCAGCAAGAACATTAACAGCCGATATAAATCGGCCCATCAACATGCGAACACGCTGCACCCAGCGTAAGTAAGCAATCGAATCGAGCCCGGTAACGCGAACCTGCTTGTGCAGAGCCTCCAGGCCCATCAAGGTACCATCGCATTCGCTCTCCAGGCTGTCAGCCAGGGCAGCCTGCCGGGGTGAATCTCTGGTAAGAGCCTTCAAAGTAGACACCTGGCGCGGAATTGTACTGATAGTCGCCTTGTATTTAAGTTCTGCTTCGTCGGTTTGCTCGATGGCAACCCCAATAATACTGTTCATGGTTTCGTACACCGACTTGACCAGTGACCAGCATTCTGCCGTGACTATCTTTACGTGCTGAGAATGTCTTGTTTGTTCGTCGGCTGCTTTCAAAAGACAAAAAAGGACGCTCACAAAAAATAGCTCGAAAGCGAGTGGCAAGGCCACAACAATAAGTCCACGACGAGCGATACTACTTTTCAAAGGAAACCAGGCATCTACACTTGGGGAGCCGCATCATTGTATCTTCTTAAGGGCCGTGCCCACCTCAAATTATGGCGCGCCCGATTCAAATCTGTATCCGCGCCCGTAAACGGTCTTGATCACCTCAGGCGATCCTTTTTCGTTCAATTTTTTGCGCAGCAGGCTCATGAAGCTGTATACCGTGGATTCAGTAGCTTCCGACTCAGAACTCCAAATGCGCTGGAGCAGAGCCTCAGGGCTGAAGGTTTCGTTTGGATGTCTCATCAAAAATTCCAGAAGAGCATATTCTTTTGGACGTAAGTCAAGTTCTTTGCCGCTGAACCAGACCGCCTGCGTGCGAGCATCAAGCGAAATTCCTGCCAGATCGAGTTTGTCCGCCAACACTGCCAGCGGCCTGCGCAAAAGGGCTCTCACTCGGGCGTTAAACTCACGTGGATGGAAAGGTTTCGTCAAGTAATCGTCGGCGCCAGTGTCCAGTCCTGTTTCCTTGTCCGAAAAATCGCTGCGGCCGGTCAGCATCAGAACCGCTGTCTTTCCTTTCCGGGCGCGGTATTCCTTCAAAACTTCGACCCCACTTCGGTCGGGCAACTCCCAATCAAGCACGATCAGGTCGTAATTGTATTGCCTGAGGCGACTGTCCGCCTCAAAACCGGATTCCACAACCTCGACGATGTGGCTTTCCAGAACCAGCAAGTCCCTGATGGTCGCCCCAGTGTCGGTGTCGTCCTCGATTACTAAAACTTTCGCCATCAATAGAAGTCTTGCAAATCGCCAGCCCTGTGGTAACGCAACTCGATGCGACCTATTTTAACAATCCCGCCATCCAGGTCCATTAACCGCCATCTCTGCCGCCGGCGGCGAAAACCGGCGCTCGACGGCAAAAATGACCGGTGGCGGTCTGGCTACGTAGTCCTAACATTGACACTGGGCTTGATTTTGAAGATATTCAACCATAGCGTGGCGGAAAAGCCTTAAGGACAGGATTTATGGCAGACAGGACAACAGAACAATTTGACCTGCAGGCACAGGCTTTGCCTCAGGGTAATGTTCTGGACAACAGCGAATACTGGGTACGGGCAGCCAGCCCTCAAACCGGTACGTCTTTCCATGATCGAATGCGCGAACGTTTGGCCGGTGGTCCTACACAGCCGGAAGTGCAGACGAATTTCAATCGCCCGGTCGGAACCGACAGAACAATCGGCGACCCGGTCGTAAACGGCAAACTGACGCTGCAGTACGGCGAGCCGGATTTCGACCGCAAACTGGCGGCCAATCCTAACTACCAGCAATTGAGCATTCAGGGGCTGCCGGATAACGTCAGGGTCAAGCATTTCGTTGACGCCAAAGGCTATTTCTTCTGGCTGGACGGCTCCGGGGAGACTGAACAGATTCGCGGCGGCGACGGCACTGTTTCCCAGAGGCCAAGACGGCATTATTATTCGATTCAAGCCAAAGAAATCCAGATGAACAATCAGACTCGCGATCTGGAAGCGACCAGGCTGAAAGTAAATGAAGCGATGGCAGCCGAAGGCGGCTTTAAAGGCTTCTCCAGTTTCAAACCTGGTCAGCAAGTCGATTTCCAGGCGCCGGGCGGTCAAAAAGTGGTGAGCGGCGATGCCATGAATTATTTCTTGCGCATGTCCAAGACTTCCTCGAGCATTCTCGATGTCCAGCAAAAGAGCCTGGAAGAATCGGTAAAAACGTCCGACAACCCATACTTCAAAATCTATCTGGCCGATGTCTACACTGCCCAAGCAATGAAACCAATCATCGATCAAGTCTTGAACGGCGGGCGCAACATCGAGTTGAACAATCCGGTCACGATGAAGAAATTCGACGATGCCATCTCGCTTCTCAAAGCCGTGGACACCGATTCCAGGACCGGACTGCAAAGGGTGAACAGAAATCCACCAGGCAATACGGTTTTGCCGCTTGACCCCTATCGCATTTATGGCGATCCAAAAGATCCGCACTTCCCGGAATATTATTACGGATTCTGGGGCGGCAGCTACGATCAGGCCAGACAAAGAGAAGTGGCGCTCACATTCATACGCAATCTGGCCAAAAACAATGCCTTCCCGCGCATTGAATTGCCTTAGTTTAACAACAGAAAAATAACTGCAAAACGGTTCTCGCAGGCAATCTTCAGCGTTGCCATTGGCGAGAACGGTTTTACGACCGGCAATAAAACCCTGTATCCTTAGGATAGGTGAAGCCTGGAATCTTTCCGTATTTCAACAGCGCCGTTTAATTGCATATGAAGCACGCCACTATTGGCGATACCAAATCAAATCAATCGATTTTGCCCAGGCGATTTTCGACGGTATGCTCCGGCAGCGCCTGCGCATTTATTTTTGCCTGCTCATGCTCACAAGTTTTGGCGGTTGAGCCTTATGAACACAAAGAATTGGAGGATGCGCTCAGATGCTCTGAGCTGGGCGACTTTGTGCAGTCAGCTAGAATTCTGCGCAATCTACATAAGCATCACCCCAATGATGTCTTCATATTGACCAAACTCGGCGACGCTTACATGAATAACATCCAGGATCTTTCCGAGAGTACAAAATTGGCCGAGCAGTGTTTCAAACGGGCTATTGAAATTGATCCGCAATACGGAGAGCCCTACGCAAAATTGGCTGAATGTGCAGGCGCACGCGGTGATTTCGATCTGGGCATCAAGCTGAGCACCAAAGCAATGACAGTAAAGGAGCCGGATTTCAGCGCCTTGAAAGAACGCGCTGCTGCTTACAGTCACTTGAAACGCGACAAGGAAGCCCTGGCCGATATCGATCACTACCTGACTTTCAAACCGAAAAACACAAGAAAGCTGCTCCTTCTCAAAGCCAGCATTCTCGAAAATCTGAAAAGATATGGCGAAGCCCTCATTCAATACAGGGCATTTTTGAAAGAGCACTACGAAGATCAATTGGTCTATCGCGAAGTCGCCTGTCTTGAGGGAATGAACAAACCGGACGAAGCACTGAAAACGCTCGACCACCTGATTTTGCACAATAAAGAGGATGATGCCGCCTATTTGACTCGAGCCCGGCTCAATGAAAAGCAAGGCCGACACAAGCAAGCAATCGCCGACTATACAGCATCCTTCGATTTACAACCTTCGACCAAAGTGCTGAAGGAACGTGCCGCCGTTTACGATAATATGGGACGCAAGGACTTAGCTGAAAAAGACCGCCGGGAAGCAGAGAGGCTCTAAATTCGTTTGATAAAACAGGGTTACTAAAATGAATAAGGCCTTGGCCTGGCTTTGTGCAATCGGATTTGTGTTAAACAACAGCGCGCCTGGCCTCGCCAACGATGTGCAGGACTTCAACTACGCTCAAAAACTTACCAATTCAGGACATTATCTGGAGGCAACGCGAATTCTGCGCGAAATCCAGAGGCACCGCCCTAATGATGTCAATATTCTATGCGAGTTAGGATGTTCGTACGAAAGAAATTTCAACGACGGCGCCAATGGGCTGGATAACGCTCAGAAATGCTTTGAAAGAGCCCTGCAGATCGATCCGCAATGCGGCAGAGCCTGTTATGGCATGGCCATGTGCCTGGACTCGCGCGGAGACTTTGTCAAAGGCATTCAGTTTGCCACCAGAGGTCTGTCCACCAAAAAGCCGGCCTGGGAGAATTTGAAAGAGAGAGCCGGGGCGCTCAGCAATCTGAAGAAAGACAAAGAAGCCCTGGCCGACATCGAACTCTACATCAAGAAAACCAACGATAAAGACCCGGAGGTCATCCTGCAGAAAGCCACCATTCTGGAAAACCTGAAAAAATTTGATCTGGCTCTGGTCGAATATCGCAGCCTTCTCAAGGCTTCTTATGAAGACTCCACTGTCTACAGGGAAGTGGCCTGCCTGCAAGCTTTGCACAGACCGCAAGAGGCTGTCGCCAGTCTCAACAACCTGATCAAACACAACAAACAAGATGATTCGAGTTTTCTGACAAGAGCCCGCCTTTATGAAAGTATGGGTAAACATAAGGAAGCGCTAGCCGACTACAGCCAAGCTATAGACTTGCAGCCATCGACGACAGCTCTGAAAGAGAGAGCTGCCGTTTATGAAAAAATCGGTCGCAAAGACCTGGCGGATAAGGATCGCAAAGATGCAGAGCGGATTTGATCGAAGAAAACAAAAGAGTGATCCGCCTGTTTTAATTGGACCACTGCAAAGAATTGGCATCTGTCTTTTTTTACTTTCACTGTCAATGTCTTTTTCATCAGCTGCTCACGCTGCCGGCAAAACGCTTGAAGAAGCTTATTATGAGCGAGCCCAAGCGTTGATTAAAAGAAATAGTTATGATGAGGCTGCCAAACTGCTCTTGCCGATCTGCAGAAAGCACCCGCATAATGTCGACTTGCTGATGGAACTCGGCGATTGCTATTTGAAAGACACGACCAATATGGCCGATAGCGCCAGACAGGCGGAAGAATGTTTTACAAAGGCGATAAAGCTTGACCCGGAATTGGGTCGCGCCTATTGCAAAATGACCGAATGTGCGAGCTTTAAGGGCAAACACGAACTGGCAGTCAAAATGGCCACCAAAGCTTTAAGCGTCAAAAGGCCGGACAATCAAGCTTATATGGAACGCGCTGACGCATACAGCCGCCTTCATAAAGATAAGGAAGCGCTTGCCGACATGGATAAGTTTATTGCCCTGGGCAATCGCACCAAACTTGCCTACTTGCGCAGAGCCAGTATCTTGGAGAGCCTGCGTTTATACGCCCGAGCCGCCTCAGACTACCGCATTGTGCAGAAAACCGCGTTTGAAACCAATACGGCTTATCTGGAAGCAAATTGCCTCGACAAAATCAATAAAACAAAAGAAGCAATTACCTGCCTTACCGAATTGATCACGCGTTACCCTGAAGATGATTCAGCATATGAAGGACGAGCGAAGCTCAGAGCCAAATCCGGGCTTTTCAAAGAAGCAATTGATGACTACACAAAAGCGATTCAATTGGTTCCATCGTCTGCTGTACTGAAAGCACGAGCCGACTTATACGAAAAGATGGGTAGAAAGGATCTGGCGGCCAAGGATCGCAAGGAAGCCGAGCGCATTTGATCGCTTTGAATTTTGAGTTTTAAGAGCCACGCAATCATCCCAGTGATTGCCACCACATTCAGTTCAGCAAGAAAAGAAAAATCAGGCGCAAAGATCAAGCGGAAAAGGACAGACATGAAGCCGACAAACTATAAGCGATTCTCGAGCGCTTTATTGCTTTTATTGATCCTTGAGTTTCCTTTTGCCGCCGTACCATGCCTGGCAGGCGGAGGGGTTGATCAGAGAGATTTTGACGAAGCGATGCGACTTTGTGCGCTCGGACACTATGGATCGGCAGCCAAGATCCTGCGCGAAGTGCAGAGAAAACATCCCAATGATGTTTTCATTTTGACTGAGTTAGGCACGGCTTACATGAATGACTACAACGATGTGTCAGGCGGCGTCGACAAGGCGGAAAAGTGCCTGCGCCGGGCCATTCAATTAGATCCGGAATTCGGCAAACCTTATTGCAGAATGGCTGAATGTTGCGACGCCAAAGGAGACTTCGAGGCCGGCGTCAAATATGCAACCAAAGCGCTTTCGGTCAAGAAGCCGGAATATGATGCACTGAGGGAGAGAGCCGGCGCGTACAGCAATCTCAAACGAGACAAAGAGGCACTCGTTGATATTGAGGCATTTTTGAAGAAAACGCCGAAGATTGAAAAAAAACACCTAGTGCAAAGAGCAACGATATTGGAAAACCTCAAACAATACGATCGCGCCTTGGCAGAATATCGCAAGCTCTTGAAAGTAAAATATGAAGATCAAGTGGTTTATCGTGAAGTCGCATGCTTGCAAGGTTTGCACAGACCTGAGGAAGCAATCCGCAGCCTCAATACATTGATTAATCACAACAAACAAGACGACAGCGGTTATTTAACCAGAGCTCGGTTATTCGAAAGCCTTGGCAAACATAAAGAAGCGGTTGACGATTATTCAAAAGCCTTTGAATTGCAACCTTCGACCAATGCGCTCAAAGAGAGGGCCACTGTCTACGACAAAATGGGACGAAAGGATCTGGCTGAAAAAGACCGCCAGGAAGCGGCCCGGCTTTAGTATACGGAACCATTAAGAGACTGTGAAAGATCGCCTTGGGCAGCCGGTTCATAACCAGCTCTTAACCCCTGCTCATCTATGCTGAGGGCATGAAAACAAAAAAACTAACACAAGAAAAAGAACAACAACGACAAGCATTACAAAGTGCGCAAAAGGCTCAATCAGATTCCACTCTGCATTTGGAAGACGACGAAAAAATCCTTTACCGCGAATCTGTAGATACTCCGGAAAGCTCTGTAGCCGGCATGGCAACGACACTATTTGCGATTTTCGGTTTTCCGTTTTACATAATTATCGGTTTTACAGCGCTGACTGCCTATCTGTCTGAAAAAACATTCGCTGAATTTACGCAAGAAATAACCGGTCCGCTCGGAATTCTGGCTGCCGTGGCAGTATTTTCGATCGTGCTGGGATTGGCATTGCAAGCCGCTTACAAATCAACCCTGGGGGGAAACGGTGCGCAGTTTTTGATCACAAACAAAAGGCTCTTCAATTACAATCCAAACGGATTCATGCATGTGATGCTTGAAAGCAGATACCCTGACGTTTTATACATCTATCCAGAAAAGCTCGGCAAACAAGAATATTTGCAAGTAAGGGTAAAGGAACTGGAAGTATCAGAATCAGCAAGCCGCACAATAGAAATCCGCCATGCCTATCCTGTCCGGAACGCCAGCATGGCCTTCATGCAGATTCCAGACCAGGTGCGCTTAGAGCGCAGTGAGAAAAGCAAAAGTGGCGCCCTCTACAAGCAAAAAACAAAAACGGAAGCTGCCCTTGCCCTGATTGGACTTTCAGCAATAATCTGTTTCCTGGCCTTCGTGATCGTGACGGCCAGCGCCCAAGTAGCGGTCGAAAACCTATTGCAGGACGGCAGACAACTGATCAAAGCAGGTCAATTTGCCCAAGCTGAACGGGTGTATCGTGACGCTTATCAGAAAATTCGCGCATTTCCCTTCCATGCTGACTTTGGACCGGCAGCATACAGGTATGCACGCGTGCTGGAAACCAACGGCAAGCTCGCTCAGTGCGTGCCCATTTACCGGCAAGCGATTGAACGTTGCAACTGGTCGGATCTGGAAGACAATATCACGTGGAAACCGGCAGTCTTTCGCAGCAATGTTCATCTGGCTGAGATCTACAAGCAAGAGAAAAATGACAAAATGGCAGAGCACTACTTCGACAAGGCTCTGGCTACAGCCAATTTTGAAACGGACGATAAACGCATCAAGAGCCTGATCTCAAGCTACCAGCAGTTTCTAAACGAGCACTCCAAAGTTGGAAAGGCCGCCATGATCGATCGACTGGCCAGCACTTTCAAGGTCAACCAGGAAAGCATTCGAACATTCAGCGATTAGCCACTTCCGCTTGAAAAGACTGCAATGCCATGCCCTGCATGCAAATAGAGCAGTTCCCTAATTTCATGGCAACTTCGCATATAGAGGCCGGTGCCTGTAAATGGCGATACTTTGGCATAAAGACCTGCAAATCAAGGTTGTAAC
Organism: uncultured Candidatus Obscuribacterales bacterium; assembly: GCA_964531315.1. Taxonomy (GTDB): domain Bacteria; phylum Cyanobacteriota; class Vampirovibrionia; order Obscuribacterales; family Obscuribacteraceae; genus QKMZ01. Next base: position 23,507 of record CAZHEZ010000080.1, read on the forward strand.
GTGATACTCGGCTATTTAAGAGAATATACGGCAGCCCCGGTTGTAAAGGTTCATACTGGGAATAGACAGCGCTTTCACTTTTTGGATTTTCTGTGAGCGTTATACGCGGTCCGCTGCGGAGGCAAATCCTGGAATAAAGGGATTTGGCGTGCGCAAAAGCAAACAGCAACAGCAAAACTTCGTCCTTAAGGCGTTCGGTGAAGCAATTCGCAATCGTCGCCTGGATAAGAAATTGACGCAGGAAGAGCTGGGAGATGCTGCGCAACTTCACAGAACCTATATTACTGATATCGAAAACGGTTTGCGCAATCTCTCATTTTTGACCATGATTCGACTGGCAACGGCCTTGGCTCTTCCACTTTCGATACTTTTGACAGAAGCAGAATCTTTAGACGGATGGCATAAATAGGACAAGGGCAGCGCTCAGGCAGAATGCGTAAGAGCTTCTGCGGCTGCCTTCAATGGCTCTTCCACCGCCCGCTTTTTCTTGTTCATACAATAAGCACAGTAAACAGGACTGTAACCCTTTGGCACAAACGCCACCAACGTTTTTGAACCACATTCAGCACATTCAATCTTTGAGACACTGTCAGCACCCTTTCCTGACCGCTGCAAGCGGCTCAATAGCCGGCAATTTGCGCAGCGCTTCGGTTCATTGGTCAGACCCTTGATGCTAAAAAATTCTTGCTCGCCAATCGTGAATTCAAAGTCGACGCCACAATCACAGCACTTAAGAGTTCGATTGCTAAACATGGCGATCTCCTTCAGTCACGCTTTTTCCTGGATTTTGCGGCAAGTGCCTCAGTCGAGATAAACACTACTTTCAGCTTTACTTTCAGGCAGGCGGCAATGCTGTCCAGGGACACCAAATCAATATCCCAGTCGCCACTTTCAAATGCATTCAGATCGGAAACTGAGATGTTTGTGCGCGCCGCCATTTCTTCGACGGTCAATCCCAAAGTCTGACGCTGCTTGCTCACAACATAGGCAAGGTGCGACAACACTGTTTGAGACTGAAGTGAGTCAGTTGGTCCTTGGTTGTCCTCGCCTATATCATCGGCAACTTTCATTTATGGACAACCTCATTTCTTATAGATCCTTCCAGAATGAGTGTGAAGCGTATATCAATTTAAAACCAGCAAAGTGTGCGAAAGCAAACATACAAAGGCTCACATGGAAAATCCCATGGTTTGACGGAAATATTGCCTGACCTCTTCATAACAACCGCAGCTCACTTGCTCCATACCTTTGCGGTCCAGTATTCGTACAAAACCACGTCCATGCTCTATCAGTCCCGCCTTTTCCAGGGTTCGGACGGCGATATTCACCCCCGATCTGCGCACACCGAGCATCATCGACAAAAACTCTTGAGTCAAATCAACAGTCCTGGATGTATCTCGATCGTGGGCCAGCAATAACCAGCGCGCGCAGCGCTCTTCGATTGTATGAAGGCGGTTGCAGGCTGCGGTTTGAGAAATTTGATTGATCATTGTCAGTGTAAATCGCTGGCAGAGCGTGCGAAGTTCAACGATTTCATTGACTGCAGTTCTGAAATCATTAGTATCCATGCGCCATCCGTGCCCGGGAACCTGCGAGTAAAGCTTACGATCAGAGATGTCGGCACCCAGCAAAATAGGAATGCCTACAAAGCCTTCCTTTCCAACCGTGCCCACCTCGATGGACACTCCTTCCGTCGTGACAAGAACTATGGAAACCATTCCCTCATCAGGGAAATATGCGTAGTTGAATGGTTGATCCTTTTCAGCAATCATCGCCTTGCGAGGATGCTGAATGTGTTGCAATTTATCCGCTACTCTTTCCAGAGCGTGGGCAGAAAGTGACTTCAACAAGATGTTTTTGATTTCGGGCCTGGGCTCATTCATGTGAATGTAATCGAAAACCTCATTTTTATTTTTGTGTTTCAAAAACAGTGAAGTGTTCGATTTTGCCCAGACAAAACAACACGTATGAATCTGCCTTCTTGACTGGAAATTATAGAGTGCCAGAAGCAGGCGCCGATCAACGCCGCAGTTGTCAATCCGGCAATTAATACTGCAAGTCAAAGCCGGCGCTCAGTTAGCGGATTTGGTGATTTTTTACCAATCCTCTTAGTGCAGACGCTTCTTGCGTTCCTTCAGTTGATCAATCATTTTTTCGAACGTCAATGGTTTGTCTGCGCCACCTGTCAGAACACCACTGACAGCGTTGATTGGCCAGTCACTGCTGATGTTTTTAGTTGTGCCGCTGTGCAAGGAGAAAAGCGCCACTTGCCCGTGACCATCAGGTGCCATTACCTTTTCAAAGCAGATTTCTTCATTGTTCTTCCAAACTGGAGTAAAAACGTCACCTTCGTTCTTTGAATTGCCGGAAGCGATCAGTCGAGCTTTACCGTCACGCAGGGCAATCACCTTGACCGCGCCTGTAGCGTTTGGAACGGAAACGTTTTTGCCGTCAGGACTGACTTCGAAATTTTCCAGTCTGTCCCCTTTGGCTGAAAGATAGATACGCCTTGCTTTTCCACTGGAAAGAGCAAACAGATTTAGAGTCTCTACGTTGCGCGTTTTTCCGTTTTTAGATCTGATCGTCGCATCGGACACGAAGAGCAAATTCCCTGCCACGGTCGCCCGCACCTTCTCGTGCCCTGAAGAAACATCAGCCAGATGTTTCATTGACTTTGGCTTTCTAGCGTCAATTGAAACCAATTCCTGAAGCTTCAATTCGCTTGCCTTAATCTTCTTCGTGATTGTATGCAATCCGTAGATTACATCCGTATCGACATCCCAATCCGGCAATTTGGCAAATCCGCTGGCGATTTCTCGAAAGCCTTTTTCGTGGGAATCGGTGGAAGCCAACTGCAGATTGCCGTCATTATCAACCAGGCAGACAAACTCATTGGATGGACTAACCTTTGCTGATTCAAAATCGTCGGTGCTACGAGCTACGGTATGCCTGGCGTGCAGAGACCCTTTTGCCTCTACATCAAAAACCTTGATCGAAGAAATTGGAATCATTGAGTCGTTCAACTTCATTGCCGCCCACTCTCGACCGACAAGTTTGCTCATCTTGTCAGGCGCGGTGGCGCGCAGGTAATACAAAGCTTGCGCCAGGTAATTGGCGTTGAAACCTTCTTTTAGAAGCGCATCTCTGCAAACTGCAAAGTCGCCATTGCAACTTTCCAATTGCTTGAGAAATTGGTCGGCACTTGCTTTGATGCCATCAACTTCGGCTTTATCTACCTGATTTTCCAGGTCGGCCCAACTTTCGCATCCGCTTTTGCTGACTACAACAACACGCTTCGAATCAGGAAACCAGGAGACCAATTGCGCATCTTCCTCGACCGGTTCTCCAAGATGCAGTCCGCCATCTGTTGAAACCCGCACGCCGTCCGAACCTACAAGGGCCAATTTCTTTCCGTCCGGCGACCAGGTCAAACGTTGTTCGGCCACACATCCGGAAAGAAGGGTAATGGTGCAGGCAACGACGCTCCCTTTCACAGCGCCGGAAACGGCCGATTTGCAAAGCATGAGAATCTCCTTTGATGCCAACCGAGTTGGGAGAAGTTAACCATAGAGGGTGCTTCAAAAACAGGTTCAAAGAGTCAGTTTATGAAGTGACCTGAGGCAGGAACACAATGAGACAACCGGCGAAGTAGTAAAATTAGCCGAAAGACAGGTAGTCAGGTGGTTCCAGCTTAAATATGGCAACCAAAAAAATCAGCCTATTGGGCTCGACAGGCTCTATCGGAAGACAGAGTCTTGACATTGCCCAGGCTCACAAAGACAGCATTCAAGTGGTGGCTCTGGCAGCAGGTGGAAGCAATCTGGATTTGTTTGCCGAACAGATCAAGCAGTTTCAACCGGCCCTGGTTTCCGTTCCCAGTCAGAGCGACCGCAAGGCGCTTAAAGAAAGACTGGGAAGCACGACAAACGTTCAGATTGAAATCGGTTCTCTCGGTTTAGAAGCAGTGGCGGCAGAAAGCGGTGCCGACACAGTAGTAACTGGTGTGGTCGGGTTTCTCGGATTGAAGCCGACGGTCAAGGCAATTGAGAAGGGCAAAACAATCGCTCTGGCCAATAAAGAAACATTGGTCGCTGCCGGCAGCGCCGTCATGCCGATGGTCGAAAAATATGGCGCTAAAATCGTCCCTGTCGACAGCGAACATTCGGCCATATTTCAGTCGCTCAGCGGTCATACAAAGAAAGATGTTGATTCAATCTGGTTGACAGCCTCAGGCGGTCCGTTTAGAACCTGGACAAAAGAACAAATTGATAGTGCCACCAAGGGCGATGCACTAAAGCATCCCAATTGGAATATGGGTCCAAAGATCACAATTGACTCGGCGACACTGATGAATAAAGGCTTGGAGATAGTGGAGGCGCGCTGGCTGTTTGACATAACCGCCGACAAGATCCGCGTTGTCGTGCACCCCCAATCCATACTGCATTCGGCAGTCGAATTTGTGGACGGATCGATAGTCGGACAGATGGGATTGCCGGACATGAGGCTGCCCATTCATTTTGCCCTGTTTCATCCGGAACGGGTTTATTCCGAAAGGGTGCCGCGCCTGGATTTGACCAAGCTCAATCAATTGAGTTTCGAAGAGCCGGACACAGAACGTTTCCCCTGCCTGGCCATCGCCAGAAAAGTGGCGACAGAGGACAATACCAGCGCCTGCGTCATGAATGCCGCCAATGAGGTAGTGGTTGCCGCATTTCTTAATGACCGCATTGCCTTTCGCGACATAGCCCGTCTGATAGAGCAGGTATTAGAGAAGCACAAGCCGATTTCAAAGCCGAGTTTGGACGATATACTTGAAGCTGATCGCTGGGCTCGACAAGAGGCAGACAACCTCCTGAAGTCACGGGCAGCATAAGCGCAGCAAAGGCGACACACATATTCAGCAGGGAGAGAGCTCCAATGGCTTCCACTGGCACAGATAAGGTAATTTCCAAGGTCACCGTAGTCAATCATCCTCTAACCAGGAACATTTTGACGCGGCTGCGCGACTACCAGACCCCGTCCGGCGAGTTTCGCGAGAAAGCCCGGCAATTGAGCTATTTCCTGGTTTACGAAGCGATGCGCGAACTGGGAGTGCGGGAAGTCGGCGTGGAAACGCCGATTGGTCCAGCCAAAGGCGTGGCGCTGAGCGACTATGTGGTCTTTGCTCCCGTATTAAGAGCCGGTCTGATACTGGCTGAAGCAGCCCAGGAGCTCTTTGCCAATGCCCGCATCTACCATATAGGACTGCGTCGCGACGAAGAAACTCTCAAGGCCATCTCTTATTACGCCAAATTGCCTGAAGCTTTGCCCAACGAAAGCAGGGTATTCGTGCTCGATCCCATGCTCGCGACTGGTGGCTCGGCATGCGCCGCCATTAGTCTTTTCGACAAGCTGAACGTTTCGACAATTCATCTGGTTTCGATTGTGGCCGCTCCGGAAGGCGTCACCAGGGTGCATGCCCAGTTTCCCAATGTGCACATCACTACTGCCGCCCTGGACGAAAACCTGAACGAGCACGGCTATATAGTGCCCGGTCTTGGTGATGCCGGCGACCGCATCTTTGGAACATAGGAAAACGAATCGCCGGCCAAGGCAGACGATTCGATGCTTCCCATCACTTAGATCGAGAAAATTATTCGTCCAACTTGAAACCGACTTTCAGTTTGACTTGAAATTCGGCAACTTCGCCGTCTTTTATGGCGCCGCGTTGCTCGACTACTTCAAACCAGCCCATATGACGGATGGTTTTAGCTGCGCGCTTGACGGCTTCCCTGGTCGCTTCAGCAAAGCTGACCGGCGACGTGCCAACAATTTCGACCATTTTGTAAACGCCTGACATTTAAACTCCTTGGTTCCTCAGGAACAATGACAACCCAGCCGATTGGCTGGCTTAATGAACTACAAAATCATCTTGTGATTATTGCGGATTCTTGTTCAGAAATCCCTGTTGATTATTTTTTTTGGACTGACAAACCTGGCAAACGTTCCATCGGAGGTTTAAAAGGTAGGATCATAAGTTTGGAAACTATTTCGAAAGCGGACCGTCGTCCCCGCAAAGAGCAGTGCTATTGGCTACAGTGGAAACTTTCACCAAGGAATCATAACGCCATGCTAGAAACAGCAGAACAAAGGCAAGCGGTCCTGGCCAAACTGCCCCAAATCACACTTGCTTTTTGGGTGATGAAAATCTCGGCTACCACGCTTGGAGAAACAGCCGGTGACTTGCTTTCAATGACCTTAAAAGTGGGATATGCCGTCAGCTGCCTGATCTTGATTGGACT
>CAZHEZ010000081.1:0-29723 GCA_964531315.1 uncultured Candidatus Obscuribacterales bacterium
AGCTACCAGGCCGCTCAGGATGCATACGTGAAAGCGATTCAAATGCAACCGGATAATGCGCTCGCTCACTATAATCTCGGTGTGTCATTGATGGGGCAGGATCGCCCTGACGATGCCATTCTCGAATACAACAGAACGATCAAGATCGATCCGAAATATTCGAATGCCTATTATGCATTGGGGATGATCTATCAAGCCAAAGGCGATCAACAAGACGCCGTAACTGCATATGAAAAATATTTGCAACTGGATCCCAATGGCGCATATGTTCAACCAACAAAAGATTCACTGGAAAAACTGAAACAGGCTCTCGGCCCATCTGCAGCACCAACGGTGGAGCGGGTATCCGAAGGCGACTCAGCAAGAAATTAGGGCCGTGCGAATTGCCGTTTTTGTTGCTGCAGGCTTAGCTCTTGTCGGCATTTGCGCATATCTTTATTGGGTCTCTACCCCCTTCTATGCTCTTCAGGAAGCTGGAATTGCAGCAGCCAAACACGATCTGGAAGGCTTCGAAAAACGTGTCGACATCGAGCATTTCGTCGACACCCTCATTGATGATTTGCTGGTAAAACCATCCAAGACAACTCCAAATCTTTCGGCGCTTCAGAAAGAGACGGGGTACGAAGCGATTGAATTTGCAAAAGCAACTCTGCATGCGCAACTGATCAATAAAATCAGAGAAGCGATTAGTGGAAAAAATGGGCAGGAAGGCAGATATACAGGATATCAACAAAACCTCGGTGCCGATGCGGCCATTGCCGGAAACCTGCCTGATGCTCACGATATGCAGGGATTGTTTCGTGCTGCCGGCCATGAGCTGGGACGTGAAGCCGGCAAGCTGAAAAACGAAACATATGTGCGCCTCACAAATTGTGCTCGCCTGCAACCAAAAACAATCACCGGAAAATTGCTCGGCTCGCCTCCGCAAGTCGTCGGCTTTCAGGCAAAACTTTTGATAGACGAATATGGTTTTAGCAAAGAAAACTTCAAAGGGATCGCCGGCTGCACGACGACAACTGACTCACAGGGCTACTCTAAGTCGATAGTCAGTTTTAAATTCAACAGCCCAAAAGCAGGACGCGAGATTACTCTCAATCTCGGCATGTACCAAAATAGTATGTTCGGCGATTGGAGAGTCTATAGCATCGAAAACATTCCGGAGCTGATGATGTCACTCAATGAAGACTACGAGTATCAGGTGCATTCACTAATGACGTGCGCTCTTTCGGGCGTGACGGAACAAGCTGTCCACAACGAAGTACGCGGATTTACCGACAGAATAAAAGAGCATATCGACACGAAGAGTCTACTGGACAAACTAAAAATGCGCTTTAGATAATGGCGGCGTTGAATTTTAGGGGCTATGGCATGCATCGCCCGGTTTCAAAAATTAGATAAAGCACCTAGCGTTTAGACGGACATCCATTTAACATTTGATTTAAGTATGTTAATGGAGTTCGAAGGCAGGTTTGTTCATGCGAACAGCAATCTTTCTGGCGTTAACGGTTTCACTTCTGGCGGGAATCTATGCACCCGCAGAAGCTGCCGAGCATCCTTCCACTGGGGCAGCGGCGCAGACTGCCGCAGGCTCAACATCGGCAGCCAATTCAGATGGTGCCCAGAGTGACAGCGCGTCCGATTCTTATCCACGTGTTACCGCAATAGAAAAGACTATACTCGGACAATCGTTTGCCTGGGAGCCCCTGCCCACGCGGCTGGATAGAATGGAGCGCAAAGCGTTCGGCAAAGCTTCGGACAGTGATGATTTGAGCGGGCGCACTGATGCACTGTACGACTATGCCGAGCAGACTTTGCATAAGAATCCCTTCAAATCAGAGTATTCGAGCGAAGCAGCAGCCGACCGACGCCTCGATGATGGCGGTTCAGACGATAGCTCAGGCGGCGCAAACACAGCTGCAGGCAATGACAGTGGCAGTTCCGCGGGCGGAGGCTCTGACTATCCGCACGTGACGGCATTGGAAAAAACGATTCTGGGAGAGACTTTTGTCAAAGATCAACTCGCAGACCGCCTGGCTCGCATGGAAAATAAAGCATTCGGAAGTCCATCCACTGCCGACTTGAGCGATCGCACCGACGCTCTGGAAAAGTATGCCGAAAAGAAATTGCACGCCAAACCTTATGGGGCAGACGAAAGAGCGGCAATGGATAACTCGAGCTCCGGAACACCGCCTGGAAAAGGTCCGGGCATGTCGAAGCTGGCGGCGGTCGGCACGACCCTGTTGAATATGGCTGGCATTCCTCTTGTGCCGGGTTTTGGTGGTGTAAGAGTTCGCCAACGTCAAGTTCCTACCCAGGATCAGCAAATGGAAGCGCAGAAGGTAGTGCAGCAGTTAGACGATCCCCTGCTGAAGGCGTCGACTCCGCCTCCCGCCAGTGCAAAATTACTGACAAAAGTGGGCTGGTGTGAATTGCAGGTGTTCGGACAAACAAACGCGACTATGCATTTGGTCGATCGTCTCAATAATTTGAATCAGACACTAAAGTTCGATCCAGGAAAATCCGGTGTCGATCTGATGGATCATATCGATTCGTTGATGAAGCTGGCTCAGAGTCAGAAGAAACAAACACAAACTGTGGGTTCACTGGCACCGCCCCAATAATCAATCGGATTGCTTCATAGTTGCATTCAGGCAGCCATCCTGATTGCATCAGGTTAGCCAGATCTGACCAGATCGCCTTCGATTGACTGCATCTTGCGTTCGATATGTTGAAGCAAACGCGGACAACTGGTCAATTCCGGATCTCGTCTTATCAGCTCGATTGCCGTGTTGCGCGCGTCTTCTAAAATTGGCGTGTCTTTTACCAGGTCAGCAAGAATCATATCGGGCAGACCGCTCTGCCGGTAGCCTGTAAACTCGCCTGGTCCGCGGATTTCCAGGTCGCGCTCGGCGACGACAAAACCGTCGTTGGTCTGCGCCATGATTTCGAGACGATGGCGGGTTTGTTCCGACTTCATATCGGCAATGAGAAAACAGTATGACTGCTCGGCACCACGGCCAACGCGACCGCGCAACTGGTGCAATTGTGCCAAGCCGAATCTATCTGCATTTTCGATCATCATGACGGTCGAATTCGGCACGTCTACGCCCACTTCGATCACTGTGGTTGAAACGAGAATATTGAATTCGCCTTTTCGGAAGCGCTCCATAATTTCGTCTTTTTCCTGCGGCTTCAGCTTTCCATGCATCAAACCGAGTTTGTACTGTGGTTCAGGTAAGATAGTCGTACGCAGTTTTTCATATTCCTGAGTCGCTGCTTTAGCAGACAGGGTCTCGCTTTCCTCAATTAAAGGAAAGACGATGTAAGCCTGCCTTCCTTTGGCGATCTGCTCTTTCATCAGCGCCCAGACCTGTTTTTTTTCTGAAGGACGCAGCAGTTTTGTATCGACTGGTTTTCTACCTGGCGGCATTTCATCGATTTCGGAAACATCCAGATCGCCGTGCATCGTCAGCGCCAGTGTACGGGGAATCGGTGTAGCAGTCATCGTCAGAAGCTCAGGTGTAAGGCTCTTGGCCTTCAGGCGCGCCCGCTGTTTCACACCGAATCTGTGCTGTTCGTCAATAACAATCAGACCCAAATTGGGAAACTCGACTCCATCTTCAAGCAGAGCATGAGTTCCGACCGCTACATGAACCTGACCAGAGCGAATGTCTTGCAGCACTTCTCTTCTTTCTCTGGCGCCTTGCTTGCCAACGACAAAACCAGCTCGCAGACCCATTGGGGCAAGCAGTCGCGCAAACTGTCTGTAATGCTGTTCGGCCAAGATTTCAGTGGGAGCCATCACCACTGCTTGAAATTTATTGTCGACGGCGACAAGACAGGCCATCAAAGCAACAATTGTTTTTCCGGAACCGACATCACCTTGCACTAGCCGGTGCATTGGCTTGGCAGAAGCAAGATCGCGTGCAATCTCGCCAAAGACGCGGTTTTGTGCCTTAGTCAATCGGAAAGGCAATGAATCGACGAGCTGTTTCACAAGACCGTTTTCGATAAGCTCAATTGAAAGTGCGCCTTCAGTTTGTTCAAATTTGTAGCGTCGGCGCGCAAGCAGAAGTTGAATCTGGAACAGTTCGTCAAAGACCAGGCGGCGGCGCGCTTCGTCCTTGCTTTCCGGTTCTTCCGGGAAATGCATGTTTGTAAGCGCGGTACGCAGATCCATGAGACCAAGTTTTTCTCTGATGTCTTCTGGCAAGGGATCATTTAAATGATCGCCGAATGTATCGAGCGCGTTCTTGATGATATTGCGCAGATACCTGAGGCTGAGTCCTTCGGTGAGGGCATAAACAGGCACCAGGCGGCCCAAATGAATGCTCTGGCTTTGCAGATCTTCAATGCCCCCACCTTCATCGAGAACGCCAAGTATTTCTACTTCGGCATTCTTCAGCGCCAATTTATTCGAGTACTTGTCTCTTTCAACTACGCCGGAAGCTATTACTGTTGCGCCTTTTGGAAACTGATCTTTGTAGCGGTCCAGCAAATACTTGTTGCCTTTGCCGCCGATAAATCGCGTTATCGACAAAGTGCCGGTTCCGTCAGAAAGCAAAACACTGACTATTGAAATATTGCTGCGTTTTGACTGGTAGGCCGAAACAGTGCGAATCTGCGCAAACACAGTGGCTTCCATGCCCACTTGCAATTGCCGAATCGGCAATCGATTCTGGAAATCCAGATGCTTGCGCGGATAGTGGCGCAGAAGATCACCGGCCGTTTCAATGCCCAGATTATTCAACAAGCCGGCAATCTTGGGACCAACGCCTTTTACAAATTTGACGTTGACTTCGTTGGGATCGTTGCTGTGAATTGGCTTCTTCTGAGGATCCGCTGGTGCAGCAACTTCTTTTGAAGCGGCAGGCGCTTCTTGCTTTTTGGATATCTCTTTATGCTTAACAGAGCCAGCTTCTTTCGACTTAGATGAAAGTGGTGTTTTCGATCCCGATTCAACTCTCTGCTCTTCAGTTCTGGAAGACCGGGAATGTTTCTCTGTTTGCCGGGTCGAGTCGTCGTCAGCAGACACAGAAATGCTCTTCCGGTCGCCTACCGGCTCGCTACCGCCTGTGATTGCAATGTCGGCATCATCACCGTCATTCGGCTCCAAAGATGCAGCCTGCCGTTCCTCAGCCATCTCCAAGAGCGGTCCAATCAGTTCTTCGGTACGGCGGACAATAGAAATCCTTGTAGCTACATCGACATTGGGATACTGCCTGAAAAGAGCCCGTACCGTAACCCAAACCGGCTCCATGGGATAGCGACGGCTGAGCCGCTCCGCCGTCGTGCGCATAAATTGAGAGAATGTCGAACGCTTGCCTTGAAAATCCGCATAGCGTGCACGTCTTTCCACGACAACAGCGCGACGCAATGCGGAAAGCTCTGCTTCCCTGGTCGGTTTTGTGCTGCTCGATGTCGTTGGCAAGTCCAGAGACCTGGGTCTGAAAGCGAGGCCCTCTGCCCTTAAGACTAAAAGATCAGCAGTGGAACTGCCAGTTATTTTTTGGGCCTATGTGCATCGCATATCGATCGCAACTAGCACTGCCTGAGCGTAGCTAGCATTGCCTGAGCGTAGCCGCCGCCTTGCAGGCGGCAAAAAATTGCATTACGCAAGAAACCATAGGCGGCAAAAAATCACAGGCGCGTGCAACGCGCCGGCTACGAAGCTGCAATAAAAAGCGGGCGACGCATGGCGTCGCCCCTGCAATGATTTACTGAAGTCTGTTGAGAATCAGTTTGCTGATTGCTTTCAAGGTGGCAAACACGCCTAGACCTTCGGAAGCAACCGCTTCGAAGCTTGGGACGCCACGGATATTGAGTTCTTTTTCCATACGCTCGATGGGCATGGCATTAGCCAGGTCGCGTTTGTTGTATTGGAGAACCCAGGGAATGTTGTCGAGCGTCAGGCTGTATTCAGCCAGGTTTTCAATCATGTTTTGCAGGGACTCGACGTTGTCTTTGGAGCGCATGACGTCCGAGTCGGCGACGAAGATGATGCCATCTACGCCATTCAAAATCAGCTTTCTGGAGGCGTTGTATTCAACCTGTCCGGGGACTGTATAGAGTGAAAACCTGGTTTTGAAACCTTGCACGGAGCCCAGGTCCAAAGGCAGGAAGTCGAAAAAGAGTGTTCTTTCAGTTTCTGTTGCCAGTGAAATCAGTTCGCCCCTGGTCGTTGGAGCCAACTGGCTGTGAATATACTTGAGGTTCGTCGTTTTGCCACCAAGACCGGTGCCGTAGTAGACGATTTTGCAGTTTATTTCGCGCGCTGCGTAATTTACTAAAGCCATCCTTGCCTTCCTACCCCAACGCCGCCGAACCGCCTCGACGCTCTTGGATTTCAAGCGCTTGATGGGGCGACAACAGGAATTGATACCACGATTGGGACAGCATTAGAAGTGATCTTACGAGAATTGATCTCGTTCCAGGGGAAGGGGGGGACACAGTTAATTAAGACAGTCAGAAAAACGGCTGCTTGATTTCCCGGTTAGGTTTATTTGCCTGACAACGCCAGCCAAAGCTGTAACCCCAAAAACAGACTACCACGTCGACGGCCGGCCTTGGAGTGGTTTAGTGTAAATGTTCCTTTCGGTCTTAGAACTCTCAAGCACTCCTGGCCCTTCGCGCGTAAAGGCTTTCGTGGTAAAATCCAGGGTTCCTCATCACCTCGGCTGATTTTGTACTAGATCGGACGACGGCGACGGCTTCTACCACCCTGGAATTTCAACGGGGCGCGTATTGAAGCTATCGACTGGTGGTGTGGCAAAAACTGGCAGACCAACCATTATTTGGGAATTAGGGAAATGGCAAAACGTTGCGATGTGTGCGAAAAGGGCCCAACAACCGGGCGCAGCTATACCTTTTTGCGTTCTCACTGGAACCCGCACAACAAAAGACGCTGGCTGCCAAACCTGCAACCGGTCAGAGTTAAATTGCAAAATAGCGTCAAGAAGATGAAAGTTTGCACCTCTTGCCTGAAAGCCGGCAAAGTCCAGCGGGCACTCTAATCTGAGGCGTCAGGCGCTTAGATTGGCGGTTCGGTGACCGATAAGAATACAGGCGCATTCTGTGCGCCTTTCTTTGTGTCCGGTTTCAGGCCGTTTGCTGTTCAGGGACTGAAACGCTCGGCTGATATTTGAGAAACAGTTTACGTCCGTTTGAAAAATGCTTTATGACATCCGAAAAAGACCGGACAGGCTGCCGGTTGGCTTTTGCGCGACTGGGTCCGGCTATTGGCGCTGAACAACCATCTGGCTGAGCGTTTTTAGCGTACCGAATACCGCCTTTCCTTCCGTGGCTATGGCTTCAAAAGAGGGAACTCCGCTGGCGTTCAGATCTTTTTCCAGGGTTTCGACCGGCAAGGCGTCTGTCAGATCCCGTTTGTTGTATTGCAAAACCCAGGGCACCCGCGCGATGGTTAGCTTGTGTTCTTTTAAGTTTTCCATCATCCCGGCTAAAGCTTCGACGTTTGCTTGCCTGCGCACAGCACTGGAATCGGCGACGAAGATGATTCCGTCGGCGCCCTTCAGGATCATACGGCGGCTCTCTCCATATTCCGATTGCCCGGGCACGGTATAAAGCGCAAAACGCGCCTTGTAGCCTTCTATGTCTCCGAGATCAAGGGGCATAAAGTCGAAAAAGAGCGTACGCTCGGTTTCTGTCGCCACTGTCACCAGCTCGCCGCGAACCGATGGGTCCAGGTTGGCGTGCAAAAATCTGAGATTGGTCGTCTTGCCACCAAGTCCGGTGCCGTAATAGACAACCTTGTAAACGATTTCACGTTTGGGGTAGTTGATTAGTGCCATTCAGCCTGCTAGCGCCAGAACCCGCTGCTCCGGCGCACGAAAAGCGCCCCGGCGCCGAGAATCAGAGCATCGGCGCATAAGAAATATACGCTAGAAAATGCGATTTTGCTATTGAGCGGGAATTTGGCGGCCGCTTTATTTGCTGCCTCTGGCCAGATCGAGCAGACGGTCTTTACCGACCAGGTAGACAGCGTTGCAAAAATGACAACGTCCCTCGGCTTGCCCGTCCTCTTCCGCCATCGATAGAAGCTCCTTGGAACCCATCCAACGCAGTGCTTCAAGGAAACGCTCGTTGGAGCACTTGCAGTAGAACTTGAGCGGCTTGGTGTTGGCAATCGGCACTACCTCAAAACCACTCAAGATGCGCTCAAGAATCTGTTCGAGGCTCATGCCCCTGCGCATGAGAAAAGTAAAGGTGCCGAAAGTGGTTATGTTGTTTTCAATGCGACAGATAGTCTCCTCCGTATGGTCCGGAAGAAGCTGCACAATCAGCCCACCGGCAGCTTCCACACCGCGAGCGTTCATATGTGTGCCGACCACAACAATCGAGCCTGTTTGATCGGAGCAGACCAGATACCGATTGATATCCTCACCCACTTCTCCTGACTCGAGCTCGACAGTCGATGTATGAGCGCGACCAAAGCCGTGATCGATAGTGACATGCAAATAGCCGGTCGAGCCGATTGCGCCCCCAACATCAAAATTCCCCAGGGAGTTTAGCGGTAACTCAACCTGGGGATTTTCTACAAAGCCTCTCACTGTGCCTTTCGGTGACGCGTCTACCATCACCCTGCCCAGAGGTCCGTTGCCCTGGAACTTCAATGTGACCTGACCCTCACGCGCTACAACCGGAGTCAAGAGAACGCCAGCCGTCATCGCCCTGCCCAGCGCGGCTGTTGCAGTGAAGGATAGGTTATGTCGCTGTCTTGCTTCTTCTACTAGGTCGGTCGTGGTGGCGATTACCGCTCTGATGGTGCCATCGTTAGATATCGCTTTGAGTATGCCATCCTGCATAGACATCACCAAATAAGAGCTTTTCAAAAATATTCTAGCAGTAAAACCGAAATTTTTACATCTCTTTACGCAGTCAGGTCAGCCGCTAGTCCTTGAGGGCAGACCCGGTGAGAACAAAATGCTCTCAACCCGCCATTAAGCAATGCCGGCGACAACCACTCTGGGCAGCCCATTCACGTCTTCTACGCATTCCACCTTGTTCATCCCGGCGCTGCGCATAATCTTCACAACTGGCTCAGCCTGTCCGTCACCCACTTCCACGGCGGCAAAACCGAAAGGCGGCAACAATTTCGGCAGAGCAAATTTTGCAAATTGGCGATAAAAATCCAGCCCGTCTTCTCCCCAGCCAATTAAAGCTTCAGACGGCTCGAAGTCGCGCACTTCCGGCTCCAGCGCGTCATAAGTCAGCTTGGGAATATAGGGCGGATTGGAGACGATGGCATGAAAACCGGAGAGTGAAAATTCGCGGAAATCACATTTGCTCAAAGTCAGTCTTGAAGAAACGTCATAAGTACGGGCGTTCAGCCTGGTTATATCGAGCGCATCTTGAGAAACATCGAGTCCGACAACCTGTAGATTGGCAATCGCTCTGAGCATGGCAACCGAAATGCAGCCTGAGCCCACACCCACTTCCAATACGCGAATCTCGCTGGCGATGCCCATAGATTGCAAGCGCTTAGTTGTCAGTTCGCAAAGAGTTTCAGTGTCGGTTCTGGGAATAAACACGCCTGGCTTAACGACCACGCGCATTCCCATAAACCAGCCGTAACCCAGGCAATACTGCAAGGGCTCCCGCATGACACGCCGCTTCAAAATGGTTTCCAACTCATCGCGCGCTGCCGATTCCAGGGTTTCATCAAATTTCAATTCACGCTCGACCGGATTCATTCGCGTCACGTGTTCAATTATCAAGTCCGCCTCACGGCGCACTTCAACCCGTTCTATGCCCACTTCCTTGAGCGTCTTTACGACCTTCTCCCGGGCTTCTCGAATGGTTCGGCAATCCGCAAAAGTGATGGTCGGCGCATGGTTGGAATTAGTCGACAACTAGATCGACTCCTTAAGCTTCCGCTCGTTATCCGCCATGATATTGGCATCGATGACCTTTTCCAGATCGCCTTCAAGAACGTATTGCAAGTTGAAGTTCTGGTTGATGCGGTGATCGGTGATGCGATTATCTTTGAAGTTGTAAGTACGAATCTTCTCGGAGCGATCTCCTGTTCCCACTTGAGCGCGTTTCTCGTCCATGAGCGTTTTTTGCTGCGCTTCCAATTCCAACTTGTACAGCTTGGCGCGTAGGATTTGTTTGGCACGTTCTTTGTTTTGCAACTGACTTCTTTCTTCCGAGCAAGCAACCATCAAGCCGGACGGCTTGTGCACAATGCGCACGGCCGTTTCCACCTTGTTGACGTTCTGCCCGCCGGCGCCACCCGAACGCATGGTGGTGATTTCGAGATCCTTGTCGTAAAGCTGCACATCCACTTCGTCAGCTTCCGGCATCACCGCCACCGTCGCAGTCGAAGTATGCACCCGCCCTGACGCTTCCGTTGCCGGCACCCGCTGCACGCGATGCACGCCCGATTCGAACTTCATGCGACTGTACGCCCCATCTCCTTTGAAAGCGATGATTACTTCTTTGTAGCCACCCACTTCCCCTTCATTTTGCGAGGCCACTTCGGGTGTCCAGCCCATTTTGTCGGCGTAGCGTAAGTACATGCGCAAGAGGTCGCCGGCAAAAATCGAAGCTTCATCGCCGCCGGCACCGGCTCGAATTTCCACCATGATGTCTTTGTCATCATTGGCATCTTTGGGCAAAAGCTGGATTTTGAGGCGCTGACAGAGATCTTCTTCTCTTTCTTTCAATCCTGCCAGTTCGATCTCCGCCATCTCTTTGAGCTCTTTATCGCTCTCCGAGCGCACCATTTCGTCGGCGCCTTTCATGTCCTTTTCAACGCGCTGGTAGTCATGAAAGAGCGAGACCGTTTTCTCCAGGTTTCTTAACGTTCTGTAGTCTGCGGTTGTGCCGGGGTTTACAGCGAGCTTCTCTTGAAGTTCGTTGTAAACCTTTTCTATCTCTTCAAGTTTTTCAACAAAATGCGATTCCATAACCTTTACCTGTTGTTTTCAGTGAGTAGCAAACAAGAGGCCAACCAAGAGTGTCTTTGCATGCACCTTCGCTTAATTCACTTAATTCAATGAAACTGTATTATCGGCCGGAAAAATTCAAAGGGCGTCTCTTAGACAAATCCACATTTGTTGAAGATCTTGAATCGAACCTATGTACAAGTGTACAAGTGTTCAAGTGTCCAAGCGCCGCAGAGTCCGACCGCATTTGGCATAGTGAACGCACAAAACGGTGATTGGCGACAAACAATGGACTCGCTACAACATTACCCTGCCCTTGATGAGACTTAGCCAGTGAGATGACACGCCTAAGCAAAGCCTATTCAGTCACTTCATTAGGATTGTACGACAGGTTTTCAGGCGGTGCCAGATGAGCGCTGGAAAACCGTCACGAATGAGCATGACTTAACTCATACGCAAGCCGCCGATATCGCCTGGCCAAATAAAACTCGGAGAGGGAGGGATTCGAACCCTCGTTGCGCTTTTGACGCAAACAGTCTTTCCAGGACTGCACGATAGACCACTCCGACACCTCTCCAGGTGATCCGGAAGGCATTATATCCGAAAGCGCATCCTGCTGAAATCTAGACCTTAGAAAGCGAATCTTTGACTCGTTTTTGACCGGCTTTGATAAGCGGCAGGAATTCCTCAGCTTTAAGGCTGGCACCACCAACAAGCGCACCATCGATTTCCGGTTTGGCCATTTGCTCCTCGATATTGGAGGGCTTAACAGAACCACCGTAGAGCAAAGGCACCAGGTCGGCGCGTTCGGAATTGCCGCCTTCTTTGTACAGATCGGCAATGGTGGCGCGGATTTGGCCAAGCACGCGATTGGCTTCGTCGGCTTCGCAAACTTTGCCTGTGCCGATTGCCCAGACAGGCTCATAGGCAACGATGATGACATCGAGCGCTTCGGGCGGAATTTCAGCCAGGGCCGCCCCAATTTGACGCCTTACAACCGAGTCGGTAAGTCCGGATTCGCGCTCGTCGAGCGTTTCTCCCACGCATACAATCGGGGTAAGTTTATGGGCAAGCGCCGCTTTCAAGCGCTGGTTGACAGTCTGGTTGGTTTCTCCGAAGAATTGCCGGCGCTCCGAATGTCCGATCAAAATGTAGGTCACACCCAATTCGATCAGCATCAAAGGCGAGACTTCACCTGTGAAAGCGCCATTGTCACGCCAGTCCATATTCTGGGCGCCGACGGCAATGTTTGCTCCCTTAACACTGGCAAGGGCAGACTCAATTGATGTAAAAGGCGGGATAAGAACTACTTCAGGTAGATCCTTTTCGCCTTTAATCCCGGCCGCAACGGCAGAAGCCAGCTCAGCTGCTTCTTTCCGGGTTTTGAACATCTTCCAGTTGCCGGCAATAATCGTTTTACGTTTAGTCACTGCCCCATCTCCCACAAAGACTGGTAATAACTCGAAAGGGTCGCCTAAAGGCGCTCGCCCAGAGAGCTGATCACTTCGTGAAGGGCTAATTTTACCCCCTTTCAAGGCCAGGGAAGGCAAGTGTTGCCGAATTTGCAACCTTGTAAGGGGCAAATCAATCCGCTCTATTAAAGGACGGCCCGGAGCTAAAACCGGTGATTTTGTACGGATTAGGTACAATCATTGGGTTAAATGCCAAGCTGCAGTAGTTGCAATTCGCCTGCGCCAGGCGGCTTCTCGAAAATGCCCGATGACGCAAAAGGGCGCAAGGAAAAACACAGCCAAAATGCCTGACAACAAAACCAATTCAGATCATGCATTGCTTGAGATGGGGCCGGAATCACCGCCTCTTAGATTGCCTGAATGGGTCAAGCGCACGGTTTTGAACACGGATGAAAACCGCGGCACGCGCAAAATCCTCAAAGAACAAGGGCTCAATACGATCTGCGAAAGCGGCCGCTGCCCCAACAAAGGCGAATGCTGGTCCAAAGGCACTGCCACCTATTTGCTTATGGGTCCGCTCTGCACCCGCACTTGCAAGTTTTGCTCCGTCAATAAAGGGCTGCCCGACGCTCTCGACCCCACAGAGCCGTACCGCGTTGCCGAAGCATCCCGGCAAATGGGGCTCAGACATGTGGTTTTGACATCGGTAAATCGCGACGATTTGCCCGATCAAGGGGCCGCACATTTTGCCGCCACAATCCGTGCGCTCAAGAAAGCCATTGCCGGAGTGGCCGTTGAAGTACTCACTCCTGACTTTCAAGGTCGACGTGATTGCATTGAGATTGTTCTTGAAGCAGAGCCTGTCGTTTTCAATCACAACATTGAGACAATCCCCAGGCTTTATCGCAAAGTGCGCCCGGGTTCCAAATATCTGCGCTCGCTTGAGGTTCTCAAAGCAGCAAAAGAAATTTGCCATTACATTCCCACCAAGTCCGGAATCATGCTCGGACTGGGTGAATCAGAAGAAGAAATCATAAGCGTGATGCGCGACATGCGCGAGCACGAGATCGACATCATGACCATGGGTCAGTATCTGCGCCCGACCCGCGATCAACTGGCGGTGCTTAAATACTACACGCCCGAAGAGTTTGACCGACTGGGCAATATTGCCATTTCCATGGGATTTAAGACCGTTCACTCCGGTCCACTGGTGAGAAGCTCCTATCACGCCGAAGAGATTGCCCGCGCCGCCAATTAGTTTTCTTGTTTTTGTGAGGACCAGTGAGCCAAGAGGAAGCAAGCTCCAGCAATTTGCATGCTCTTCTTAAGGCGCAGAAGCTGCTAGACGACGGGCAGCCGGAAGCATGCTTGATAGCCGTTAAAGAATTTTGGTTGCAAAATCCGGGCGACGCGCAAGCAGCCTTGATGTTCGCCAGAGTGATGAATGAAGCCGGACGAAGCGATCTTTCAGCCAAGCTTGAGCGGCTTTCGGAAACACTCTCGGCAAAACAGGCAAAAACCTCCGATCCTTCTTTGTCGGTCCAAGACCGTGCCTTGACCACCGATTTATTCGAATCCGGTCACGCTTTGATTGATGTTCGTGAGCACGAGCTGGCCGCCATGCTTTTAGAGCGCTGTGCAAAAGTCCATCCCGAAGAACCCGTCATCAATTACGAATTGGGCTTTTCGCTCATGTCCCTGGGGCGCTTTAACCAGGCAACCAAATATTTTGAAAAAGCGAAGGAAAAAGAAAGCGATTTCGATACAACTCTCAATCTTGCCGTTTGCTACAGCCTGACAAGACGCCTTGATGAAGCGAAAACCATCCTCAAACAACTTGAAGACCTGGCTGAAGAAGACGATGAAAAGAAAGAACTGTCCCATAGAAAAACTGTGCTCAAAAGACTGGAGCGCATGCAAAATAAATCAGCCTTCTCATACCGAGATTGGCTTTATATCCTGTACGGCTCGATACTCTTGCGCCCTCAAATTGAAAAAGGAAAAACAGTAGAAGGTCCGCAAAAGATTGCCATGACCCTTGCCCTCTTAAAGGGTCTCTTTCTCGGCCTCAGAGTCGATGTCGAAATCGTCGAATATTACAGCACCTATTCTCGTCCGCTCGCCAAAATTTTTGCTGACCTGTTGTCCGTTTCCACAGATAGTTATAAAGGTCCCAACCGCCCGGAGAGAACTCTTCTGGTCATGTCCTGGGCGGCAGACATAATCGGCCCTCATCGCGCCTTTATGGAAAATCATTATCAGCGCTTGCTTTTCGCCTATGGATTACCGATGCGGGAACCCCTGCCGGTGACACCAGATGTGGTGGGGGCCTTTATGGAAGAACTTTTTATGCCCTGGTCGGAAAACGTCAAGAAAGGGACGAGCACCGACTCCATATCAGACACAATCGTAGAAAAAGCACTGGCACTCGAATCGGATCCGGACTTCATCAATCAGATTGAAGAAGCGGTCAACTATTACGACGAGCGTCGTGAGTTCTTAGTATTGGGAAACAGTGCTCTCTTTCCGGAACGCCCCGAATATTCAGCCGAGGTGCACGAGAGCGTCAACCTGGAGATTCCCAGTGTCTAAGCATTTGAGACGACTGAAGATCACGGTCTCATACGTCACCTGTCTGCCGCTTACACGTATAGATTTCAGTGAACCGGAACTTTTGCACGGGCTGTCAAAATATCTTCCCTCAGCCGGATTGATAATCGGCACCTTGCTGTTTGCGCTCAACAGCGCTTTATCAATATCCAAGTCAGAACCGATTGTGACCGCTTTTCTCCTTGCCGTATCCTGGCTGATCCTGACAAACGGCCTTCACTTTGACGGACTGATGGACACTGCCGACGGTATCTTTTCGCATCAAAGCAAAGAGCGAATGCTGACAATCATGTGCGACAGCCGGGTGGGAAATTTCGGCGCCATCACCGGTTTTATTGCCCTTCTAGGAAAGTTCGTCGCAATCTACTCGCTCACCGGCGCTTCTCTGGGCGCCTGCCTGATTGTCATTCCCGCCTGGGCACGCTGGTCTGAACTCTATGCAATTGCAAAATTTCCCTACGCAAAAGAAGAAGGCAAAGGCAAAGTATGGCATGAAACAACGGTGTATCCCATCGATTTATTTAAAGGAGCAGCGCCACCACTAGCGGTGACGGCCGCATTCGGGCTGGCAGGCTATTCACTAGTATGGTCCGCCATGATTCTCACCATTATTTCCGGCATTATCTTCAGCAAGATTTTGAACGGCAAGCTGGGCGGTCAAACCGGCGACACTTATGGCGCCACAGTCGAAATCTCGGAACTCTGCTGCCTTTTAGCATTGGCAGTATTTTTCTGAGACAAGAAACATGCCGGTTGGTCGACCTTCTTTTTTGAAAGTTAGGAACAGTTTTTAAACTAGTGGCAGCCAGTGCACAAAACAATGATGCTGCGCGGGCAAATGATGCCACCATTAAACTGAATGCCTATAACACACGCTGGGTTGAAGTCGGCGCCGAATGCATTAAGAAGCTAATTGCCAGAGCAAAGCAGAAGAGAAAAAACACCTGGAATGCGCGGTTTCCGAATCTGGAAACTCTCTGTCGCGACTATGAGAAATACTGGTTTCGCGCCAATCTCTACGCGGACAAGTTAGGCATTCCCCGACAGGAAAATGACAAAGAATGGCTTGAAAATGCCTTAAATTTAGACATTTCCTGGAAAAGAAACTCAATTCTCGAAACTGGAAGGGAGTCGTTAAGAGAGTTCAGAAAGGATATTCGAGAATTCTGCGGCGAAGGCTCCGATTTATTGGTGGACCGATCGCTAATGAGATTTACTCCTGGAGAAACCTTCAGTCTGAGCCCTCCGCTCGACACTTACAATCCGGAAGACATCCTTGTTGTGCCACAACCAGACCGGCGATTTTGGGGAGACTGGGACCAGCGTTGAAATGCCACCTCCTGTGCCGTTGTTTTTAACCTTAGACAGCGATAACATACTCCATTGATATCGACACCTTGAGTTATCAACATGCATTTTGCCAAATCGACGATCAAATACAGCGCCATTGCGCTGCTTTGCAGTTTTTCTCTAACGGCCTCTTTGCCCAGTCATTCGGCAAATGGAGCGGCGCAAGGAATTGCCTTGTACAAACAAGGCAAATTCGCCGAGGCTGCCAGAGTTCTTGACCCAGTCTGCCAGAATCCGGCAACAGACCCCAATACGCTCTACTATTACGCACTCACTTTGCACCAGATGGGCAATTTTGATAAAGCAAGAAGAACTTACATGAGAGTCGCTCAGCAATATCCTTCTTATCCGGCCGGAAGAATGGCGGCTCAGGCGCTGACCGCATTCGGGACACCAGGTCACTCAACAGGCGGCGCCAACTCTGGTGGCGGCAGCGGTGGCACCTCGTATGGAGGTCCATCGGACAATCTGCCAGAATCGACCAAGGTCTACTTTAAGCCCGACCATGCCAACCAAATGATCGTGGATGCCTATGTGAATAATAGACCAATCAAAATGCTCTTCGATACTGGAGCCGATGGTTGCGCCTTCGGTAAAAATCACCTCAGCGAACTGGGAATGCAGATGCCGACAGGAAAGGCGTCATACCAGTCTCAGGGTGTTGGAGATGGCGGACGCATCGATACCTGGGAGGTTCCAGCCACAATCAAGGTGGGAGGCATTGAGCGAAAGCTGTCCATTGGCGTTCAGGAAAATCTACCAGGAGAGCCGCTTCTAGGGCAGAATTTTTTCAAGGACTTTACCTATACAATCGATAAAGGCAGCAGCTCCATTCAATTCACACGCAAACGCAGAGCTGTGGCAGCCTCATATTCAGGCGGCGGCGGTGGAGCAGACAGAAATGCAGTTCCATTTAGAAGATCGGGCAATTCGATGGTCGTCGATGCTGTCGTCAACGGAAAGCCTTGCGCAATGATTTTTGATACGGGCGCTACCGGAACAGTCTTCGCACTTGGAGACATAAAGAAACTGGGAATTAATATACCCGAGGACGCTGAACAAGAACGGCATGGCGGTATTGCTGGCGATACCAGTGGTGTGGGCTTTGAAATAAGCAGAATGACAGTTGGCCCGATCGACCGCACAAATTTCCGCATCAGCGTGATTCAAGGTATGGAAGAAGGGCATCCGCTGATTGGCCGCAGCTTCCTGGGCGAATGGCAATACACAATCGACAACGACGCTCGCATCATTCATTTCTTGCGGCGCTAGACTGAGGGTGGAGGCAATGCCAAGCCAGGCTAAAAGCCGGTCGGCAGTCCCTGCGGTTGCGTGGTCTGCTGTTGCTGAGTGCCTTGCTGCGCTTTGTAAGCGTCTACTTTCTGTTGATAGTCAGCCTGACTGGCTTTGTACTTTTCCAAGATTTGCATTTTCTTGCCGCGAAACTCGGCCAGTTTCATAATGTCATTTTGCCCGGTGCGGCGCGACGCATCGTAAACGTCACGCATATCGGTGATGGTTCTTGCCTCATCTATGGCTTTCTTGAGCAAATAACGATTGAGATCCTGGAAGCCGAGCGGTTCAATACTGCGCAGCAAAACACATAAATCATGCGTGGCCGGCTCATCATCAATCAGCTCTTTGGTAGCCTTTCTGCTCAAATCTTCCATGCCCATGACTTTGGCTTCGCGAGCAAATTTCAGTGCTTCTTCAACCGAGTCAGCTTTGTTGTATGCCTTTTCCATAGCCAGATGGCAAACATCATTGAGAGCCACTTCCTGCGCTTTGTGAGCCAGATCCAAAAGCTCGTCACAACTCTCTGAACTGCCGACCAGATTATTGACGGCCTGGCGCGTCACTTCAAAACACTCGTATTGGCGCGCCTTGATGGCCAGCTGCAGAAAGTCTTCGCGGGTCTGGCAAAAAGTCAGGGCCTTGGCGATGCAGGCCCGGCGAGCTTCCAGCATCGGGTGCCCATATGGTTCCGTATATGCTGCAATGGCTAAGCATTTGGGAATATCGGTGGCTGAGCTCAGCGCATTCATAATCATGGGAGTTGCTTTTCCCGGCTGGCTCTTCATATATTTGGATGCCCGCTCCAGCTCCATCTGTGCATCGTCGGTGAGAGGCGATCCCGGCCACGGCTTATGCGCGGCCCACGCCTGCTGGGCAATAAGAATTCCGCCCATTGCCGCCAGAGTGAGGATTTGCCATTTTTTTCGCGACGGAAGATCAAATTTCACAATAAAATTTCCTCGATTGCTCCTCAGCCTCTCTCGGACCATTCTAGCTGAAGGCTTTCCAGCTTAGTGTTCCCCGAAAATCTAAAGATCTAGCTTCAAGGTAGTCAACTCGTTTTGAGAAAGCGTAAGTTTCGTGATTTTGCGGCCCTTGGCGCTCTCCAAAACAAGTTTGGAGACTAGCATGCCGTCCAGTCTGGTCAGGCTGCCGCCGGCAATCATGGCATCAATGGAGCAGTGGACTGATTGAGAATCAGACGTCACATTGAGCAAGCGCACCAAAACAGACTTTCCGGATTGGTCCATGTGCATAGAGCGCACGCGAACGGCATGATTGTCCAAAGTGATAAGCGGCGCCGTGGAATCAGCTTGATCACCACCGGAAAGAAGCAGCCAGGTGGTGCCTTCATACTGATCGGCAAGTGCATAGGCCTCAGGCAGATGAGCGCGATCGTCCGTTTGTGCTTTGCTGTCACCTTTCAGATATTTTGAATGATTCGAGAAAACACCCAGTGGTGCCCATCCGTAATTGACGACATTCTCGCCCAAAGAGTTGGCGCCCGGCGTGGAGAGAGAGGGTCCGGCACCGCCGCCGCGCGTGCGCAGGCGCGGTCTGGAGAGTTTGGACACGGCGCGCAGCAACGTTATTGAGACACTGTTTTCTTGAGTTCCGTATTCCGGCAATCCTTGATTGAAGAAGGCCTGATTTTCAGCCAGGAAAAAGCGCTGGCAGGGAAATCTGTCCAGGCTGGCTTCATGTCCGGCCGGCACCGGCAGAGCATCAGGCTCGCCTTTGTGGGTGCGCTCGACGACGCTAAAGTGATTTTCCGAAAGTGTTTTTTCCACCTTTTTGTCCGTGGTGAAAACAACTTCAAGGCGATGATCTTCGGCTCGATTGTTCCATTTAGTTTCGAAAAAGACAATCGGGATGCCCTTTTTCAAGAGAATTTCGGTTGTCACTTCGTGCTTCACAAGCTCGACCGAGCGCACATATTTGACTGCTCGCTCGGGCACCCCGGGTTTTTCAAAAGGAATCGCATCTTCGCTTTCCATCTCGATAACGCGCAGGGGAATTTCCAGCTCGTAGGTGACGGAAAGCGAGCCGACCAGGGGGCCTCTCTGTCTTTGAGAGACTGTCAAAACATTGGATATCACAGGCACGTCGGCGACTATCGGATCGTGGTTGTAGGTGTCGCCGGCGTCGGCAACATCTCTAAAAGAGTGAGAGAGTTCGTAGCGAATTGGTTTGCCGACAAGCGAACTGGAATTGGAATCAGAATCAGAAGGATTGGCCTCGACTATCAAACTGCCTGTATCTGTGATTTCCAACCGCAAAAGTCCGTTTGAGACTGCACGCGGTTCCAGGGAGACAGGAGCAGGCGGCGACTTCTCGCCTTTGCCATTGCCACCACAACCGATGGCTTTCCAGTCGGCTGTGCGCATCGAGAAGGGCGGTAGTTTGTCAATCCAGACCCAGCCGTCATAAAGCTTGATGCGCTTCTCGACCGGCTCTTCACCGACGGCAGTGAATACTTGCGACTCTTCACGCATGGAGACGATTTGCAGAGTCTCGGAAAGCGCCAGCGAGGGTTGATCGAGAATGCGAGGTCCGGCGTCTTTTGCTGCCGCCAAGCCGGCCACGGCCAACGCCGGCGAAGAGCGAATCTGCATGCTGGGAGAGGCCGCCTCGGACTTTTCCGTTTCTCGGGCCGCCATTTCTTCGGCCCACTGAAAACGCACAGGCTGAGATACTTCGTCCTGGCTTAAGTTGCAAGCAAGCAAAAAAGAGGGGTTGAGTTGCGGGTCCGCCACCATGTTGAGCGCGCGCGAGAAGCGAGCAATCTGCGTTGTCTTCAGCCCGGTAAAAACCGCCTGAGCAGCTTTCTTTTCAACTGCGTCGAGGGCCTGGTGAAAGCGATTGGTGCGAATCACCATCTCATCATGCACCTGATCAACGCTGCAACCGCAGATGCTGTCGTGAGGATGATTAGCGATCAAGAGCCTCCAGGCGTGCTCCAACTCCCAATTCGGATAAGCCAGAGAGCCGCGCAGTGAAATAAGCGTGAGCAGCGGTTCTATAAGAGAAGCCAGCCGATGTTCCTGAATGCGATTGGCGCGTTTTAAATAAAGACGCGACGAAAGAACACCCTGAAGCATATAGGCTCTTTCGAATTGTGAGGCACAGGCATTGTCTCGCAATTCACCTTTTACCCTGGGAAGGTTTTCAGCCTTCTCAACCTCTGCGGCAAATTCGCAAAGCGGCAGGGCCAGAAATTTTACCTGCACTCCTTTACTGGAAAGCTCGGCTTCAGCTTCTTTCAATGAGCGGCTGAAATGGGCCGGGGGAAGAAGATGATCGCCGCCTACAGGGACAAGTTTTGGTCCTTTTAGATCAGTCCAGAGACTGAGACGCTCTGCCAGTTTATTAACATCGACCGGACCAGGTCCATGAAACATAGTCTGGTAATAACCAAAACAAAGATGATAGGCATTGACCTGACTGCCGTCCGGACTCAACCACTGGAAAATTGTGTTGTTCAGTCCGCCGGGAACACCGCGCCAGACAAAGGCGTTTTTGATCCCAAAACCGTTCAATATTCGGGGCAGATCCTGAGAATGACCAAACGTGTCCGGACAGTACCCGATCCGAGTAGGCGGTCCGAATTTTTCACAGGCACTGATGCCGATTTTGAGGTTACGGATCAAACTCTCGCCGCCGACCAGCATTTGGTCGGCAAGCACCATCCAGGGACCGGCCCCCAATTTGCCACCGGCCATTTGTTTTGACAGACGCTCTTTGATGGTCGGATCAATTTCCGCTGCATCTTCCAGAGCCAGCGACTGCCCATCCAGAAGAAAGTTGGGAATCGCTCCTGATTCGATCAAATCGAGAACACTTCTGACGACCGTTACCAATTGCGTTCTGAATGTTTCATAGGGCAGATACCACTCTCTGTCCCAGTGAGTATGCAGATAGAAATTAAGCTCTTTTACAGTCTGAGCCATCGGCAATCGGTCCTCAGTCTTTTACCAAAGGTGCCAGCACTTTGACGCTGCGCGACAGGGCATCGCCAAGGTCTTCTTGCTCTTCGCCTACAAACTCGTCGTCCAGGTGAATAGAGACGGTGCCGGAGAAGTCGTACAGTTTGAGCAATTCAATCAACTGACTCCAGTCTACCTGGCCCTTGCCTGGCATGCGGTAGCGCCACCAGAGCGGTCCATACATGCCGCTGTCGTTTAGAAGGGTGCGGTTGATTTCAATGTCATGCGCTTCCACATGATCGATAGCGGCGACCAGACCGGAAAGGATTTTCAAATAGTCGATACCGAGCCAGACGCAATCGGCCGGAGAAAAACTCAGACTCAAATCCGGACAGGAAGAAAGAATGTCGCGCCAGTCTTGCGGCTCCATGGCTCGCCAGGTTTTCAAAGAATGTCCGCGGAATTCTTGCGGAGTCGAGAGCCTGAGCGTCAGGCGCAAATTCTTCTTGGCGGCGATTTTTTGCGCCTCGGCCAACAGTTCGGCTACCGAATCGCGCCAGGAACCGTTTGATCCGACATTGACCGCCACAGAGATCCGGCTGCATCCAGCAGCATCCGCTACCAGAGCCAGTTTTGCCAACATCTGGAGAAATCTCTTGGCGGCTTTCTTGTCTTCGGGATCGACTGCATAATCCAGGTTGAGACAACTGATTTCGACGCCAGTCTCGCGGCACGCCTTCTTGACCTCTTTAAGATAAGCCTTTTCCGACTGGTCCAGAGTGGGTGCTTTTTGCGTCACCTCAAATGGCTGAAAAGAATACTCGACAGCCGTCAACCCGCGCTGCGAGGCAAGCTCGACGGCGCCGTCCAAACCGCAACCAAATCTGGTGGCATCAAAACAGAGTCGCATGCCCCAGAGTTTACCAGATTCTCAGATGCCAAACCCTTAAAAGCAGACCGGGCTTCACAGCCCCCTGGCTACATGCGCAGGTAGTCCGCTCGTACTTTCGGATCGGGAATTTCATTAAAATCCATCCGCGTCAGCCGCTTGACTGAAACGTCATCGCCTCGCTGGAGGGAAAGCGTCACAGGCGTATGCGGGGTGCCGACAATCAAATCGTAGACTTCTTCTTTGGTCAATCCGAAGGTGGGAACGCCGTCCACAGCCACTATGACGTCGTTGGGACGGATGCCCTCGTCGGAGGCAGGAGTACCGGCAAATACTATCTTTATGGTAGGCGGCCTGCCGATGATCATCTCAAACTTGACGCCGATAATGCCTATACCCGCCATGAGACTGGCGTCGAGCCCCTGGTTGCGGGCTTGTCCTTTAACCGGCCCGCGGTGAATGCCGAGGCGACCCAGACCAGGCACCCCAAGAGCGGTCCCCGACTGATTGGTGCCGCTGGAAAGCGGCTTGCGCCCTGGATCGCTCTGTTTGTGACTGTGTTGAATTGTGCCTTTCAAAGTCTTCTTGGGCGTTTCAACCGGCGTGTCCATTTTAGGAACGTCGGGCTTGAGAAGCACGTCGTCACTGGCGCAAGCAGGCAGCACTTGCATTGCCCAGCTAAGAGCCAGAGCCGGGGCCAGGCATTTACTAATGATGGTAACTGGAGAGAATTTCTTTTGGGCAGTCATGCTTTTGTTCATGTTTTCATGCATGCTCTCACTGGCGGAAACTGCCGCCCCTTTGCATACCTAGAATAACTCCGAGACATCCTATTTGAAAGTGGGAAAACCCGAAAGTCCAGCCGGTTCGTTAAAAAACCACCGGGCTCGATGTTAAGCGATCTGGAAGTCGTGTCCATACTCCTTGTCAAAGATCATGACGACAAGAGGTGTGAGGTGTTCCCGCAATTTGATCGTCACTAATCAAAACCTTTGCTTAAGCTCAGCCCCTCTCAAGCGACCACATGCTAATCTGGCCGCCAGTTTTGACAGGTTGGAGGTTTGAGTCGTGAGCAAAGTAACAGTTGTGGGAGCCGGCTTCGTCGGCAGCACCGTCGCCCAATACGTCGCCGAGAAAGACCTGGCCGACGTGGTTTTGATTGATATTCCTAACCTTGAAGGCGTAGCGCAGGGAAAGGCACTCGACCTCATGCAAGCAGCACCGATTAGCGGCTGGCATTCCCGCTCACTGACGGGCTCCTCAGACTATGCTCATACAAAGGATTCGGACATCGTCGTGATCACCGCCGGCATCGCCCGCAAGCCGGGCATGACCCGCGAAGATCTCTTGCGCACTAATGCCAAGATTGTCAAAGAAGTGGCTGAAAAAGCTGTCAAGCACTCACCCAATGCCATTTTCATTGTGGTCACCAACCCGCTTGATGTAATGACCTACCTGGTACAAGAGACTACCAAGCTCGATTCGACCCGCGTAATCGGTATGGCAGGAGTTCTTGACAGCGCCAGATTCCAAACATTCATCGGCATGGAATTGAACGTTTCCTGCCAGGACATAAGAGCGATGGTGATGGGCGGGCACGGCGACCTCATGGTTCCATTGCCGCGCTACTCCTCGGTGAACGGCATCCCAATTACCGAACTGATCTCCAAAGAACGCATTGAAGCCTTGAGCGCCCGCACCCGTGACGGCGGCGCCGAAATCGTCAAATTGCTGGGCACCGGAAGCGCCTACTATGCTCCCGGCTCCTCGGTTTCACAAATGGTGGAAGCGATTCTTCTCGACAAGAACCGCCTTTTGCCTTGCGCAGTCTTGCCGACCAAAGGCGAGTACGGTCTGAAAGACGTTTATATCGGTCTGCCGGCAGTGCTCAACCGCAAGGGCTTGCACAAGATCATCGAATTGAAGCTCACCGATGAAGAATCGGCAATGCTCAAGAAATCGGCTGATTCCATCAAGGAAAACATCAAGCTGATGAACGATCTTTTGGCTGCAGCCGTCTAAAGACTGAACAGACAAGAACATTTGCAAGAGGGTGGGAAAAATAGTTTCCACCCTCTTGATTTTGCAACTCCCACGGCTGAGCCCGCCCGACAGGTTTTCTCCCGGGTTGTTATAATGTGGACTCGGATAGAGCCGGGACCTGCTTCAAAAACATAAGAAAATGACAAGAAAAACAGACACCAGAAAAAAATTACTAACACCACTGATGGTGTCACTTGCGCTTTGCGCAGGCGCCGGCATGAATTTGAGCGCCAGAGCGATTGAGACCTCTCCAGCCGCTACCACAGCGGCAAGCGGCGATTCCATTCTGGAGCCGGACAATAAGGTCAATGACAAAGACCACAAAGACATCGAGTCGCTGCTTGCCAGTTTGGAAACTCAATGGAATGCCCATGACTTAGACGGCGTCATGAGCCATTACTCAGAAGAATACGTCAACAACGACGGGCTCGACAAAAAGGCTGTCGCCTCGATAACAAAGAAATTCTGGTCGCAGTATCCCGACTCAAAATCAAATTCCAAAATCAAACAAGTGCGCATCGACGGCAATTTTTCCACAATTGAGTCTAGAGACGTCGCCACCGGCACAACGGACAGAGAAAATGCCGACACGGGCACGAAAGGCGAATTGAATTCAGTTTCGGAAGGACAAGTTTATCTGAAGAAAAACGGCAACAACTGGAAGATCATCGGCGACAGAATTGACTACGAAAAGGTTCGCGTCTCTTACGGATTGGCCAGGCAACTAACGGCCAATTTCTCAGCTCCCGAGCAAGTCAAATCCGGCAGACAGTATTCCGCCCGCGTCGACATATCGCTGCCGGTGGGGCTCACAGCCATCGGTTCGATCATGAGCCAGCCGCTCAAATACCCACAAAAGGCAGACTCCGATGAGGGTCCCAAGCCACGAATCATCGACGGCGAATCATTGGAAAGGGTGATGTCCGCCAATACCAATAATCGCAACGAATTGCTCATGGCCACAGTCGGCATCACCAATGCCACGCGCTCTCACTTGATGGGCATCACCGTCGTCACCAGACGCCTGAATGTGATTCCTACCACTCCGGACGACGGTGCCGACAGCGTTGCCGCCAAGTCCGACGAAGACACAGACAAAAAGGCGGAAGCCAAAACAGACTCCGACAAAGAAAAAGCCGAGAGCGATTCTACTAAGTCCAAGACGGAAGAATCGGCCAAAGACGGCAAATCAGATTCTGCACCAGACAAAAAGACTGAGACCAAGTCCGATTCAAAACCAGCCGCCACGTCCAAATCGCCAGACAAGCCGAAGTCCAAAAAGAAGGAAAAACACACTTCAGATGCGGACGCGACAAAGAAAAAAGACGACGCGGAATCTCAATAGTTCAAGATAGAAATGGCTAGCGAAGATCAATCCAGTCAAGCTTGCGCAAGAAAACCCAGCGCAACTGCAATCGCTACGGCGCTTCTTACGGTGGCCACCGCTTTTGCACTGGACAGGCTGAGCAAATCCTGGGCACTCAGCCATCTGCAGTTGCATCAATCCCAACCTTTTATAGACGGATTTCTCCGCCTGACCTTGACCACCAATACCGGTGCCGCCTTCAGCCTCGGTGCCAATAACGGATCGTTCATGACGATTACGGCTGTGGTTTTGACTCTCGCTCTTCTTTGCTGGCTGGGTTCGCGCATTGTCCGAGGGCAGTCGGTTCCTATAATTGAACTGATTGGACTGTGCTGCATCATCGGCGGCTCGCTGGGCAATCTGGCCGACCGCTTTGCGCAAGGACACGTCACCGACTTTCTGGAATTTGCCTTTTTCTCTTTTCCTGTCTTCAATGTCGCCGATACCTTCATAAATATAGGATTGGGGCTGGTCTTAATTGCCCGCATAGGCAAGAGCGATGCCGGCGAGGACAAAGACGACAGGCAGGAAAAAGAAGCCGCTCCGGCACAGCCGGAAAAAAGCCAGTGACCAAAATGGATGACGATATCGCCAGCGATACCATAAAGATAAAGGTCGAGAAACCTGCAGCCGCCGTGTCCCAGATTGAAACTTCCGAAGACACCCTGGAAGTATTCGATGAAGATGCTCTGGCCGACCAGGAATTGCACCTGCCCTGCCGGCTCGATCACTACCTGCTTACTCGCCTGCCCGGTTTATCTCGCAGCCGCATTCAGCAGCTCATTGAAGAAAAGAAAGTGCTGGTCAACGGCAAGACTTTCAAACCAGGTCAAAAGGTAAAAGGCGGCGAAGAATTGACGGTGACAATCGATGCACCGGAGCCACTGGCCCTCTTGCCTGAAGATATTGCCATTGAAATTATCTTTGAGGACAGTGAACTGGTTGTCGTCAACAAAAAAGCAGGCATGGTTACCCACCCGGGAGCAGGCGTCTTTACAGGCACACTGGTAAATGCACTCTTGAACCGCATCGGCCCCTCTCTCAAAGGCATCAACGGCACGCTCAGACCGGGCATCGTACACCGCCTGGATAAGGATACCTCCGGTCTTCTTGTGGTGGCCAAAAGTGCCGGCGCTCTACATCACCTGCAGAATGAAATCAAAGAGCGCAAAGCACTGAGAGCCTACTTGGCCGTAGTTGAAGGGGTGGTGGAAAGCGACCAAGGCACCATTGACTTGCCGGTCGGGCGGCATCCGACCAAGCGCAAGGAGATGTGGGTGGTGGAAAACGGCCGTCGCGCCGTCACGCACTATCAGGTGTTGAACAGGTCCTCAAAGTATTCACTGCTCAAACTGACACTGGAAACCGGACGCACCCATCAGATTCGCGTGCATGCTTCCTATAGCGGTTTTCCTATTGTCGGCGACATCGTATACAACCGTAAAACAACCGGCACGCTGCCGGCGCGGCACAAATTGGGGCTTAGTGGCCATGCTTTGCACGCAGCTCAATTAGCTTTCACCCACCCTGTCACAGGTGAACTGCTAGAATTTCAGACTGCTTGTCCCAGTGACATGCAGGCTTTGATCAATATACTGTGACGCGGCTGTGAATCAGCGCTGTCAATCCGCTTTGAGCACGTGATTCAGTTTAGGACATGAATAAAAAACCAATCTTTCTCATTGTTTCGATTTTGGCAATCGCCCTGACTGTGGCTGTGGCCGGGCAAAACTGCGAGCCGGTCACGCTCAAGTTTTTCGGCAGCCAGGTGGCGGTTTCCTTTTGTGTGGTCGCCTTCGCCACCTTTGCTTTAGGCTGTTTGAGCACTCTTCCTGTGCTTCTAAACCGGGCCAAAGAAGTGAAAAGCGGTGAAATTCAGGTGGCCTGGCGAGAGCAGGACGAAAAGCTGAAAGAAGAACTTACCAATGACAAAATCAAGCTTCTGGAAGCGAAGATCCAAACGCTTGATGCAGCTCTCAAACAGAGCTTGAAAAAGAAATAAGTCTGAGCCGGAAGGCTGTTTTTTTTATTCTCCACCGGACAATTTGAAGTCCGAAGCTTTTAAGCCTTCGATAAATTTCTTGAACTCTTGCGCTTCCGCTTCGTCTTTTTCGAAGTCGGCAGGAATAGTGCCATCCGCCACCACTTGAGCCGATACAAAGATCGGCGCTTTTGCCCTCAAGGCCAGCGCGATGGCATCGGAGGGGCGGGAATCAATCGGTTTGAGAGTTTCAATAGAAGCAGGTGGTGTGCCGGGCTCATTCAATATCAATTGAATGGTGGCGAAATAAGTGTTGGACGATAACTCGTTGATTTCCACTTGCTTGACTTTGTATCCGAGCGAGGTGATGACATTGAGAAGCAGATCGTGCGTCATCGGACGTTCAGGCTTGTAGTTATCAAGTGCCCGACTGATGGCGCTGGCTTCCGCCATGCCTATCCAGATGGGTAATGCACGTCTTTTGGTTTGATCGTTGAGGACGACGATGGGCTGTCCACTGCGCGCATCAAGAGCGATGCCGGCAACGAACATCTCAACCATCAAAAAATCGGAACTGTCCCCTTTATCCACCTTTTTACCTTTTGCTCTCCGTGCTTCACTGCCGGCTCATTGGCGGCTCTTCTTATCTCTTGAAACCCCAGCTCTTCTCAGGTGTACCGCCGATTGTCTCTGGAGTCCCCGATTTCTCTCTAACTGTGATTATTCCCAAGATCCTTGATTTTATTTGCTTAGAAGATAAAATTTTTGTTGTGGACGCCACCAAAATTCGAACAAGAGCCGCATCTTTTGCAGGTTTTTATCGATTTCGCTCCGTGATCCGCTCGAGAGGCGACACGGGAAATCCAGTTGTGGCGCCGCTTTCGACAAGTCTCGCCGGCTCAGGTCAAAGTAGAAAGACGCTTACTCAAGCATAAGGTTCCCCGCCCGCCGGCGCAAGAAGAAAAGCAGCGGTAAACCTGGAAAGCCCATACTGTTGACAGCCAGCGGGCTTTTCGTAATAAAGTATTGTCACGTTGGGCATGTATTTGCCGAAATGGGCTAAAATCACTGCTCAAGTCCGGGTGGCGGAATTGGTAGACGCGCACGTTTGAGGGGCGTGTGAGCAATCGTGAGGGTTCAAGTCCCTCTCCGGACAGATTTTTTCATGGCCTCAAGCAAAAGCAGCCATTGCCTGGAAGTCCGTGCTTGAAAAAGCAGCCCCGGTATTCGCAATGGCTTTTTCATCTAATGCGCTTGCCGCTTGCCAATTGAGGAGGATAGAGAAATGGGCGTGTTGATGAGACCGCAATGGCCGCACACTGTCGAGGACATCCTCAAGTCACTGGACGGCGTCTGGGGGCTGGTTGGAGCGACCGGCGAAAACGGCAATCTGTACCGCCTGGAAAGAAGCTTGCACGAGCCCTTGATTTACACATTGTCGGAATTTCGCGGCGCGGAAGAAAGCGAAATCCTCAGTAAAGAAACCTTCGATGCCGGGGCCAAAGACACAGCCGTCAAAGCATTTGCCAAGGCAATCGGCTTCACCGTATAGTCTGTTTTACAGACTTAGCGGTACAAGATGGTAAAACGCTCCCACTATCTAGGCATCATTACCCAGGGCTCGCTTTCTACCGGGCTGGAGATGCGGCTGGATAAGAGCCATTCTGTCGAAGATCTAAGAGTCGGTCGCTTTGTTGTCGTAGAAGGCAAACGCACGCGATTTTTCAGCATGCTCACCGATGTTGCCCTCTCTACTTCCAATCCCAATATCCTGGCCAGCCCTCCGGCAGACGACGAGTTTATCCTGGAGGTTCTCTCCGGCTTTTCCACTTTCGGCACGGTGAAAGTGCAGCCGATGCTGATGCTGGAAAAAATTTCGGGCGCCCAGGCAGAGCCTGATTCAGGCGAATCCGGACTGAGGCCGGTCAAAACGATTCCCA
>CAZHEZ010000082.1:0-29675 GCA_964531315.1 uncultured Candidatus Obscuribacterales bacterium
CGGCATTCACACGGGATGGTGAAAGGTTTCTTGCCCTGATCGCGCCGGCTTATATCACCAATAACATCAAAGTGATTGAGGGGATGCGCTACAGGACAAAACCGACAAGCTTCCCATATAACGACGTAGAGCGATTCCAAATTCGCGAGTATCCCAGCGGTGAGGATCACCTGGTCGTTTTCGAAGGCGGCACGGGAATTGCTGGTGCCACCGAACCAGCATGGAGCCTCATGGGTTTTGTGCTGATGCAAAAGACACCCACCGGCTACGACGCCCATATTGTTTTTCGCGGCAGCCGCAGTGGTTCTGCCCTAAGTAAAACGGTATGGAAAGCACAGGATTTCATTGGAAACGCGAAGGGCAATCCGGACTGGATTACAGACCTTCGCGGAGGGAAACAGATTGAGCAGCCCTTAATCAGCAAAGTTGGCAAGGTGACCCAGGGATTTGCGGAATCGCTGCCCACCATGCTCGGACCGATCACTGCTTGCTGCCAGTACCTCGAGCAGAAATATCCTGCTCCCGAGCATGTCTTCGTCACCGGTCATAGCCTGGGAGCGGGACTGGCCAGTCAATTTGTCAGCGCCGTGGAGCAGGGTAGCTACGGTGATGAACTGCGCAAAGCAGTGAAAAGCTGGCCCTGGGACAATACAACATTGATGGCGTTTGCTCAGCCAATTCCAGGCGATTCTGACTGGGCGGCCAACTTCAACAAAATCTCCCCGGCTTCCCAGCATTACTGGGTAGCGGGGGATGACGTAGTTGAAGCAACTTCCAGCAGGATCGTTGGCCTGTTCATTGACAAGGGTGAGCACGGCGGTATCCAGAATAAATTGAGCGCAATTGCTGACTGCAAAGACAATCCGCATGAAGTCTTCGTCATCCGTGATGCACTGGTGCGAGACCTGTCGCAAAGCGATGCCGCGTTATCACAGCAGTTGGGACGGGAGAATACCTGGGGCTATTATGCGAATTTTTCCAAGATGCTGGCCGCCCAACCCGAGAGTTATGTTTATCCGGGCGCGCCGCCCCCCAGTATCGTGACTGAAGGCAATCTGCAAAAGATGCTGCAGCACTATAATTTCGGTGCGGAATTCGATCGTTGGCTAGAGCAGGTCTATGCCAAGATGATTGCTGATAAGAGCAGTTATATTGGCCCCCATTTTCAGAGCACGCTTGATGATCGGCGCAAGCTTGTCCTCGACATTGTTGGGTGGATGAGAAAACCACCGATGAATGACAATGCTCAAGAACTCGATAATCTGGTCAGCGAATTTGGTCTCATTGACGGCAACCTCGGACTAACTGATGAGGAGCAGTGGATTTACTGTGCACTGATCTTGTCTCGAATTCAAAGCACGTCGCTGACGCTACAGGAGCTTCAATCCAGGTCTGAGATTAAGAAGTGTCTTGAGTCGATTTAGAGTGCTTTCCTGACCTTAGGAGGGGCGGCTGCCAGTCCGGCTAGATCTTCTGGAAGTCGATATAGCCTTTGGCGGCATTCGTGGAAAGCAGTCGCACATTGATTTTGTCGCCGACATCGACGCCGGCTTGATTTTTCACCAACTGCCCCTCAGCTGATGGTTTTGATATGCGCACATATACCCCCTCTTCCTTGACGCCGGTGACAATAGCTTTGAAGACTTCCCCCACTCTGGAACTGAGCAATTGAGCGGCGGCGGCCTTGCGCATAAATCTCTCCACCTTGTTGGCGGCTGCGGCCATCTCCGTGCAATGAGTAGCGATTGCACTCAACTCTTCTTCGCTGTAGGGACACTCCTTGCCGTCCATGACCGCCTTGAGCAGTCGCTGTGTGACCAGGTCTGGAAATCTTCGATTGGGAGCTGTGCTGTGCGTGTAATCATGCACTGCCAGACCGAAATGCCCTTCGTGCTGTTCTCCTGCTTTGACGACTACATACTCACCTGGTCCAAGCAGTTTAATCACCGATAAAGACAAATCGGCAAAATGATCGGGAGCAGCCAGTTTGCGCTTTTTCAAAAAATCGGAGAGCGCTATGGGATCGGGCTCATCAGGCAATGTTTCACCAAGGTCTTTGGCCAACTCGACTATGCGCGGCCATCTTTTCGGCTTGCGCACAATGCGCCGCAATGAATAAGTTCCTTTCTGGTCCAGCATGTCTGCGATTGCGCTGTTGGTTGTCACCATAAGGTTTTCGACCAGATCGCGCGCTTCGTTGTGATCGACGGTGGTTATATCGACTACCTTGCCGTTCACCGCCACTGGTGTCGCTTCGATCGTCTCGACGTTCAATGCGCCTGCTTTCATGCGCAGGTCATGCAGAAGTTCCGATTCTTGCTTTTGCAAAAGCAATTGTTCGGCAAGCTTCGGCACGGGCGTGGGCAGGGGCAATTCGTTTTCCTTAGCGCCACCCTCAAACCACTTGCCGATGCTCGAATAGGCTAGCTTTGCATAATTTCTGACTAAAGCGCGATACACGTTGGTCTTTACGAGTTGACCGTCGGAATCGAGCACCATATCGACCACCACGGCTAGCTTGTCGTGACCGGGCAGCAGCGAACTAGTAGAGTTGGAAAGTTTTTCCGGCAACATCGGGAAAGTCACTATTCCCGTGTAGACCGACGTGGTGTTATTGGAAGCATGGACATCTAATGGCGACCCTTTCGGCACGTAGGCGTCGACATCAGCAATTCCGACCAGTACTCGTGCGTTTCCATCGAGGAGTTTTTCTGCATATTCAATTTGATCCAGGTCCATCGACTCGGTATTGTCAATGGATGACCACAAAAGAGAACGCAGGTCTTTGATAGCCGGAGCAGCGGGAAGTGTGTTCGGAATCGCACTCAATTGAGAGAGGGAGGCAGGCTCAAAGTCGGGTGTAAAGCCCGCCTCTAGAAGAGCCCTGTGCGCCATGTCTTTCAGGTCGAGATTGGAAGTCATAAGGTTGTCCTGTTGAGCAGGAACATATTATAACCAGCTGTAACTAATCGCATAGTCGTTGGCAGTCATATTCTAATCGACAATTGAATTGTCTGTCACCACATTTAGTGTCAGCGGTACGTCAATTTGATTTGCCGGCCGAACTGGCCAATTTTTCTTGCTCTTCGGTAGCATGCAGCCAGTCTCCAAACCTTGTGGGACCTAGCCGTGCTCCATCGGCAGGACAGAGGGAAAGATCCTGAAGCTTTACGCCGAAATAAGGTGTTTCTGCGCTTGTCACTATTTTTCGATGATCATTTTTGGCTTTCAAATATTGCAAGACAATATCACTGAAGCTCGCACGTTCGGGACCGGCAATTTCCAGGGTGCCGTTGAGTGGCTTGGCCACGGCGACTTCCGCCATAATCGCGGCAACATCGTCAGCGGCAATTGGCTGCAATTTCGCCGTGGACAAATGAATCTCCCCATCTCGCGCGCCCTCGTCAGCAATACCGCCGACAAACTCGAAAAACTGCGTGGCTTGAACGATCGTGTACGGCACCTTGCCCTCATTGATGTATTCTTCTTGCTTTTGCTTAGCGCGAAAGTAGCCGCTTTCTTGCAAGCGTGGCGTGCCGACAACGGAGAGGGCGACAAAATGTTTTGCGCCCGATTCCTTCGAAGCAGATAGTAGGTTGCGAGTAGACTTATCAAAGAAAGCCATTACCGCGTCGTCTTCCCCGGACGGTGAGTTTGTCAAGTCAACAACTGCATCAGCGCCTTTGAGAGCGTCTGCAAGCCCCTCTCCGGTAACGCTGTTGACACCCGTCTTGGTAGAGGCCGCTGTCACTTCATGACCTTGCTTGCGAAGAATCTCTACTGTTTTTGAACCGATTAATCCTCGTCCCCCGATCACGATAATTTTCATGTTTAGCTCCTCCATGAGCAAATTTAGAAGACGGAATGGCTTGGCAGCCACTAGGGTTGCCGGGAATTCTTGATGATTATGGATTTATTTTATCCCTTGTATCAGGGCGTGTAAAAGTGACGAAATTACGTCCCAAACCGATCGCGTGAATGGAATGGAAAAACTCGCGATTTACAATTAAAAATCTAGAAAATCTTCGACTTTAAAAGCGACGTAAACTGCCTGGGCGATGTGAATCGCAAGTCTGGGGTAACGACCTCCGGCATCTGACGATACCAATTAGCTTGCGCCGTGAAGTAATTGTGAGCCTTGGCATTGGCGATATCTTCTACCGCGTGATCGCCTGTCATTGCCAGCCGCGAACCATTCGTACGCAGGTCGTTGGCGATGAATGCATAGCCGCTGCTGTCAGCTTTAGCGGTATTAGGCAATGCAAACAATTTTCCAGAAAAGGATTGCTTTGACATTAAGCCGGCCGCTCCGGAGTCTTCAAATGCATTTGCTCCAGCGACGTAAATGCTGTCCACATGATTGAGCAAGCCGGCGCCGTTGAGTTTTTCCAGTGCTCTAGCTGGGTTGCTGGCGGTGAAGACATGAACTCCCTTGCCTTGACTGCGAATATAGTCCAGCAACTCGACAGTTTCAGGTTTTGCCTTGAGAGCGTCATGGTAAGCCTGCTTTGAGCTGGCGGCGACATCGGCAAATCGCTGGTTCAAGTCGACCCCAGGGAAGTGTTCTTGCAGCGGTTTTATTTCGTCGAGCCTGTTAAAGAAGTAAGGGCTATCGAGGCGGGTGGTTGTTTGTTTCAAAGCGTCGCTTATAAATTCCCGGGACAGTCCGCTGGACTTGGTCAAACCGTCTGTCATTGTCGTTTGCAAGGCTTTCAGGGCGCCGTCATGGTCGACCAGGGTGCGGTCCATGTCAAAAAGGAAGTGATCGACATTGCGAAGGCGACCCAGTGTTCCTTCCGCCAGGGCGCCGCTTTCTTCCAGTCCGACGGCTGCTTCCCCGCCCTTGAGCAAACTTGTTAAGGCGCCAAAGCCATATTTTCTGCCGGCCACAATGGCTGTTCCGGCTAGTACAGTCAGCCCGACCCCGGCTATCTCTTTCCAGTGCTCCTGGGCGAATTCGCCAACTGAGGACGATGCATCCGCTATCTGCTTCACGCCCGGGATTGCATACGCTTCTCCCACAGCACCGGCCAGCCAGGAGTGGTCCGATGAAGTATTGTGCGTATTTTGGATTTCAGTTGTTAAATCCATTGGTCACCTTGGGCCATGATTGGCCAGGATATATACAAAGCATCCTGACTTACATGGGGAGATTCCCAGGCGGCATGGTGGAATTACGAAATTGTTGTGTGGCTAAGTTTTATTTCTTGTGCTGCCTTTCCCATTCTTGCAGCTGTTGCTGGCGCAAGACATTGGGGTCGACAGTATTGGTTCCCTGGTCGTGGCGATCGAAGCGATGCTGCTGTTGCCCGTTGGGCAGAACAACTTGACCGGGGTGTACGATCTGGCGACGTTGCTGGTCGTCTCCATCGGTTACTCCCTGACGTTGCCGCTGATCGACATTAGGCAGAAAGCGTCGGTGTCCTTGATCGACATTGGGCAGCGGTTGACTGATTGTGCCACCATTCTCGGTGCCAGTTTGCACGGGCAGATGCGGGTGGAATCTGGGGTCTATTGGTGCGGGTCTGCCGCCCTGTCCCTGATTGTTTTCAACAATGCGGTTGTTGCTGATGGTGGTGTTGTTCTGGACCCGATTGTCGTAATAGTTGCGCACATTGACGTTGTTGAAAACACTGCTATTGCCGTGATTCGGTGAAGACCTGTGATAGTCGTCGATGCGAAGGTCGAACTCAACGCCCACATTGGGTCTTGCGAATCCCGGCATATTGGCGCGTCTGCCGTCATAGTTGCGCCAGTCATTCTGTTGATTCCACCACTGACGCTCTTCCATAGAGTGGCGTTGCCAGTCGCTGTCCATCCAGGGCATGCGGCCACGGAAATTGCAACCATCCACACCGGCGAACAAATCAATGTTCATTCCCGGTCTGTAATAGCCAGTGTTGCGGCTGTGCATGTAGGCGACATCATCGTTGAGGCCGAAATACGGATCGACGACGCGAACGTT
This sequence comes from uncultured Candidatus Obscuribacterales bacterium, assembly GCA_964531315.1. Taxonomy (GTDB): domain Bacteria; phylum Cyanobacteriota; class Vampirovibrionia; order Obscuribacterales; family Obscuribacteraceae; genus QKMZ01. The sequence continues at coordinate 5,966 of CAZHEZ010000082.1, forward strand.
GCGGTCGCCAGTGTCATACAGCCCGCCGTCATACGTCCGCTGCAGAACTGGTTCTACAGTCAGTCTGGCGCCCATCTCCGGGTTGTTGTACATTTGCGTTCTTTCGATCAGCGTGCGCTGAGCCCAGCCCGGCATATCATAAAGATCCTGGCTGAGTTGCATGGCACCTTCGTGCTCTGCATAAGGATCGCCGGTGTTCAACATATATGCCAGTCTGCGAGCTTCGCAGTTTAACGCTTCGTTTGGATCCTGGCGGTTGCCGCGGTAATCGCGCAGGTCAGGGTTGTCGCGGTCATAGCTGCCGTGATTGTTTCCACCAATCTGGATGCCGATTTCCAACCAACTCATAGGGCGGACCTCGCGGTGTGAAAAGAAATGTTGTTGCTGCAAGAGGATGCGCCGATGATAGCCCGGAAGGCCGGGCATGGGAATGGGGAATATACGGCCGTGTTGCGGAAAACCGCAAAGACCAACTGGGCTGGGCGGAGAAGAAATTGAAAAGTCCGGGGTTTGGATATGAATGTATACTGGAAATTGTCTGGAGGCGGTCGAAATGAACGCAGCAGCCAATCTGGTATTGATAGTTTTTGCTGGATATATGGTCAGTATTACAATGTTGAGAGATACATCTATCGCCAAACTTCCAGAGCAGGGCAGCCTTCACAAGGCGGTTCTTGCCGCTGGTTGATTCTGGGGTGTTGAGGCGGCGCTTCAACGACTTGAGGGAGTCAAATACGCGACTTCCGGCTATACAGGCGGGAACACCAGGGAGCCCACCTACAAAGATGTTTGCGGCGGGCGCACCGGGCATGCTGAGGCGGTGCAGGTCCTATTCGACCCCAAGGTAGTGGCGTTTAAGGAACTGATCAGGTATTACCTGAAGTCGTTTAAACCGAGCCGGCACCAGGGAGAAGAAACGAGCCAGTACAGGGCGGCAATATTCTACGAAGGCGATCAGCAAAAACGCGAGGCCGAAGGGGTGCTTGCCGAGATGGGCTTTGATAAACAAGAGAGCGAGAGCCTGCTTGAACCGGCATCAACTTTCTATGCCGCAGAAGTGTATCACCAGAAATACTACGAGAAAAGCTCGCTGGGAGTGTTTCGGCGCTAGTAGTGCTCAAGTGCCGACATTCAAATGCCATCAGTCTCAATCTATTACCCAGCCCTAAATCGCGCTATTTTTGCTTTCAGTAGATTACACTTGCTGGAAGTCAGTGGGGGCGGAGAGATGCTGGATGTCCAATCAAAACCAAATCAAAGTTTTGTCTGTCGAAAGCAATGTTGAAAGCAGGCGTGTGTTACATGCTTTTTTCGCCAGAACTAAAGATATTGTACTGAGCGCAGAAGCTGCTGATCAGTCGCAGGCTCTTAAAGAACTTCAGGATAAAGCAATTGATCTTGCTCTTGTTGATTTGGGACCAGAGACAGACGGAGTCGAGTTGACCAAACAGATTCGTGCATCGCAACCGGCTGTACGAGTTCTTATTGTCACTGCCAGCGACACACCGGAAGACATTTTTGCCGCAATGGATGCAGGCGCAGACGGATATGTATTGAAGGGCAACGTTGCTAACGTTCTTGAGGTGGCAATTCGCAGCGTCAGACTGGGCACGGTTTGGCTTGATCCTGCCATAGCCAAACAAGTCCTGGAGGCGATACAAAATGCCCCGCCATCAGGAAGAATATTGGCCACGGGCATGCTGGTCATTCCGCTATTGCCGGATGAAAATTCCATCTTAAGTCAAGTAGCCGGCAGTAGTTGCAAAGACGGCGTCTGCATGGTTGACCCTTCCTTTGTCCGAAAACTGCGGAGATTTGCGTCTGCAATCAGTGCGGATTAAGTGCAGCTTTGGAAACTTCTCAGTTAAACCAAATTGCAAATCCGGGGAACTGACTTCCAAATTCTCTTTGAAGCGAGTTCCAGGTACCAATTTTGGTGGTTTCGCCTTTCTCTAGATATGGTGCGGCCGCCGAACCTTGTACCCAGAGAACTAAATCGAGCGTTCGCGGTTCTAGAAATACTCTGCGCAAATTGACACCGCGTCCATCGTCGCCGCGCCAGAATGCGATTAACTTTTCTCCAGCCAGGACTTTCTCAATTTCACTCATCAGGCCTGTCCACGCGACAATCATTTCTTCTGTTACTTTTACGTTTGGTATCACGCCCGTTTGCTGCGGGTTGGGAATCCATTCGCGATCATCGTCAGTTTCGGCCATAATGTACTTCCACATCTCTTTGCTCTGCCTGACTACATCTTCGAGGTGGTGAAGAGCTGATTGCATGCGGTCAGGCTCAACAACAGGCCAGTTGATCAAGTGGATAAGCGCCACCAGATCAGATAAATCTCCATTGCCGGACCCCAGGTGATAAACGCTCTTGCCTCTCGTCAAAAACTGATAAGGAGAGTCCACTTTTGAAAAAATTAGGTGCGCGGTTCTTTGAAAAGTTTCGCTGGAATCATGGGCGAGGTAGATCTGGCAAATTGCGCTGAGGAGATGGCAGTATCCCCGCAACCAATGTACATCGCCGCGATCGAACTTGATTGAGAATTCCTGTGCCTGCTGAACAGTAATTTGGTTTTCCCTGGTGATGCTGGAGTAGACTTTCCACAGTGTATCCTCATCGTTGACCTGTCCATCGCCGTCCAGGTCCATGCGGATCAATCCGAACTTGAGAGGCAGCTTTACGTTGGTATCGCTAATCAAAGCGAGTGTGGCTTCTGACTTTGTAAGATTGTCCACAAGGGTTGCAAAAGTCTTACGAAGTTTTTCATAGCTGGCCACTTCCGGATTTAGATTTTCCGGCACTGGCAAACGTAAAAATGGGGCGTTAAATCCCCGACCAGGTGCGTTTTGCAGACCGTAGCGATGGAAATCTTGACACAGAGACTCAATGGCGCGTAGGAATTGAACAATGCCCAGACCGAAGCGCAGCTGATCGTCTTGAGGGTGGGCTTGCAGCTCCTTGTCCAGGGCTATTTCGCCGTCTGCAAGCTTACCTTGCTCGAGATAACTGTCGAGTATCCTGAGGCTACGCGACCTCTCGCGGTCATTCTTTGACGAATGCAGTGCGGATTCTTCTGCGTGCTGCGAATGTAGTTTGGCTTGCTTGTTCATTCTAGTTTTTTGCACCTTGATTGGCATTTGTTGCGGGAGTGACTTGACTGGGACCACAAATCGACCGGTCGGCGCCTTATCTGATTGAATCAGCAGGTCTCTTCGAACCTTTGCTTCCTTAGAAAATGAACTGTCGGTTATTGCATAGGCCAGATCGCCGTGGTTCAGCGATATTGCCGCGAGCAAGGCGCATATTGAACTTTGAAAACGCATGGATCGTCCTTGCAGTTTGTCGGTGCAGGCTGACTCGAATTATAAGATCGAACCATGACGACCTTTTGGGGCGTCAGACACTTTCAAAAGTGTTGGATCTCCCATGTATACTGGAAGCTGTCTTGAGACGGTCAAATGAACTGTGGAATCGGTAAGAAATGAAGTCCGAGCTAGCTAAAGTCGAGAAATATCCTGTCATCGAGCTTAAGACGTTGCACTGCTCCGAAGCGGCAGGCCAAGCCTATATCAAATCCTTTGTTTTCCTGGCCTTGTTTTGGATTCTCTTTTCGACATTGGCCAAATTCAATCTGATTTGGCAACTTGGTAGTCTCATGGTCTTAGGCTTATACCGTTTCATCAGGAGCGGAAATGAATACCAATTTATGCGCTCCAAGCTGGACCTCAAAGCCAAGGGGTTAGATATAAAAGACCGTTATTTTAAAGCAATCATGCCGTGGGATTGGCTGACCAAAGTTGAAATTAGACAGCGCACGTTCAGCATTATTCCTAATTATGTCTACTTCCAGTTCAAAGACAGATCGGACGTCCTTATTCTCTGGGAAGATGTGCGCGATTCCATGGACTCGACTACACTCATTTCCTGCGTCCGCACCTGGGCTCCCCATGCCGAAATCATTGGTGACGCCAAGTTGACAAAATCGGAATCTATAGCCACCTATACTGAGCTCTGGCTCAAGGATATGAATGCAGTGAAGACGGAGAAGCGTCTCAGGCAAGACCAGATGCTTACTGATGGAACTGTTCTGAGCAAAAGCTACAAAATCGATCGAATGTTGAGCGGGGGCGGACAGGGGACAGCCTATTTGGCATCTGTATTGCCACAGGCAGAACTTCCCGGCATGCCACCGCAAGTGGTGATAAAGGAGTTTATCCTTCCGGACAACGACAGCGGGCTCAAAAAGGCGACAGACAGCCTCGTTAAAGAGGTCGCTATCTTGAGGCGCATCAACCATCCTCTAATCGTTCGCCTGTATGATTTTTTCGTAGAAGACATGCGCGGCTATTTTGCAATCGAATACATTGATGGTGTAACGCTCAGACAGCTTGTCGCGAAGTTCGGGCCTCTGGCGGAAGCCAGGGTTGCTAATATCGCCATCTCCTTGTGCGATGCCCTTTCATACTTGCACGAGCTCTCTCCGCCAATAATTCATGGCGACGTCACACCGGACAACGTCATGATTGAGAATGGCGGGAGTATAAAGCTAATGGACTTTGATGCTTCTCAGGAGCTAACCCGCAACAAAACCAATACAGTGGTCGGAAAACATGCGTACATGTCGCCAGAGCAGTTTAAAGGAGAACTTGGAGAGACCAGTGACATTTACTCGCTTGGCTGCACTCTTCACTTCTTGCTTACAGGTGTTGATCCCGAGCCGATCAGCGAGTCTTGCCCTGCCAATTTTGTGAGCAAGGTGAGCGCGCCGATGAATCAAATTGTTTCGCAGGCAACCAAATTTGCTCGTGCTGAGAGATTTGCCAATCTAAAAGAAATGAGGGCGCAGCTTGAACGAATCTGAGAAAACAAGAAAAGGCGCCAACCTTTTGCACCGCTCGCCGGAGCAGGGTGGAGTGCATGAAATCGCCCTCAAATCATCATTTGAAAAACCCGGCATAATGATGCTGAAATTTTCTTGGCCTCTGATTCTTTTCGCTGGCTGGTTTGAATTTGCCAATATCTATAATGCTTTGCGTGGAATGCCTTTTTCTTCTGTCGGCATTGTCGGATGTGCCATTGCTTTTATCTTTTGCAGTGCGTTTTTCTTTATTATTTGTTGCTTGGTGAAAAAGGACTTCATTCTTCGCCAATGGGGAATTACCCTTCCCATGCTTTATTTTTGGACCGGGCGGCTCAGTTGGAGCTGGACGCAACTTGTCGGAGTTGTTTTTTCGAGAAGCAGCGATGATCTCAAAGCCGCAGACCAACTTGTTCTCAGATTTCAGGATTCTGACATGCCCGAGGCTGTCGATATAAGCATCAAGTTAAAAGAGATCGCGCAGATTGACTTGAAAAAGCTAATCTACGCAATAGTCACCAATGCACCACATGCGATGATCGAGCCGCCATTGGATAAAGTGGCACTGGAAATTCCTACAGTTTCCGGCATAAAACATCTTAACTTTCAAAGCTTCACTACCCTTTGGGATGAAGAGTTTTCTACGCGTTACTCTCCCACTCTGTTTGTGCCTCTGCCACCCGAGGCTGAGCTGAGAGGTGGTGCAATCAAGATTTCAGAGCTTGTGGCGTGCGGCGGCTCCGCTGCTATTTACTCTGCCAAGAACTCAATTGGAGAGCAGATCATCGTCAAGGAAGCGGTAATTCCTAAGAACTCACCTGAAGCGCTGAAAGCCAAAGCAATCGAATTGTTCAACCGTGAGGCTCTTTTCTTGAGCAAACTCGATCATCCCAACATCGCAAAAGTATTTGATCACTTTGTTGAAAATGAGCACCACTACGAAATAATCGAGTATATCGATGGTCTAGATTTGAGACGCTTTGTGAAAGAAAGAGGTCCTCAGCCGGAGGATTTCGTGCTCAACTGGGCCGAGCAGATCTGCAAAATTCTCGTCTACTTGCACTCTCAAGAACCCCCAGTCATTCACAGAGATCTGACTCCCGACAATCTTGTCTTGAGGGTTGATGGTCAGTTGGTCTTGATTGATTTCGGCGCGGCCAATGCTTTTGTCGGCACTGCCACAGGCACGATGGTTGGCAAGCAATCGTATATGCCGCCTGAGCAGTTGCGCGGAAAGGCGGTGCCCCAAAGCGATATTTATTCACTGGGTGCCACTTGTTATTTCCTTTTGACCGGAAAAGATCCTACTCCCCTGGAAGTAGCTCAAGTCGATAAGAATGCTAATCTGCCCTTGGAGCTCAATCCACTTCTGGCAAAATGCACCGCCGCAGAAGTTGCTGATCGATACGAAAATTCTGTCGAGCTGCTGGATTCTATACGAAGTATTCGGCAGCAGCGAATGATTGAAGCAGCCTCAGAGCCTATTCACAAGATATTTTGATTACTGTTGTATTAGATTGCCATTGTCCGTCCGCCTACATTTTGTATCCGGGCTTCTTGTACAGCTCGTCCCATTTACCGGTAATTTCCGGCTTATAGACTTTCTCTGCCCATTCGCTTGAATCGATTTCTTCAAAGGCTACCGAAAAGTATGACTCGCCTTTACCCAGAGTTTCGGCACCAGCTTTGACAATTTGTTCTGCGAGCTGTGATTTCTGCTGTTCTGAACTGCCCGGCCAGAGTTTCACAATAATGTGCGGCATAGTCCTTACCTCGTATTACTGCAGAATCGATATTGTACTCGACTCTTTAGCCAATGAATGGGTACAATATGCATTCTTTTCAAGTTGAGGTGTGCAGTCATGGCTAAGGCTTCGTCCACGCTGGTTGATCCGTTTGCTTCGCCAACCAAAGAGTTTTATCAAAACCCGTATCCAATATTTGCTAAGCTGCGCAGCGAATCGCCGGTGCTTTGGAGTGAGAAAGGCGATTATTGGCTGGTGACAAGCTACGAACTCGGCAAGGAAATTCTTGGTGATCTCCATTTTGAAAAAGGTGCGCGCCGCTTTAAAGCGCTCGACATGTTGGCCAAATTTCTTCCGAATAATGAAATGCTTGGCTTTCGTCAAAAGTCTATGCTCAATCAAAATCCGCCCGATCACACTCGTTTGCGTTCGCTTGTGAATAAGGCCTTTACGCCGTCAATGATTGCGAAGATGCGATCGCATATTGAGTCAATTGCCAATGAATTGCTCGATAAAGTCGAAAGCAAAGGTGAAATGGATCTTGTCGCTGATTTTTCTTTTCCTCTTCCTGCCACAGTGATTGCTGAAATGCTCGGTGTTCCGGTCCAAGATCGCGACAAATTCAAAGTCTGGTCACATGCGTTAGTCGGCGTGCTCGAGCCGAATCCGCGTGTGATGAACGTGGCCAAGACGATACACGCGTATAAAGAACTGATCGACTATTTGAAGCCTCTGGTGGAAGAACGCAGAAAAGAAAAGAGAGACGATTTGATCAGCGCGCTTGTCGAGTCCGAAGAGGAAGGCAATCACTTGACTGAGGCGGAACTGCTATCAAATACGGTGCTGCTGTTGATTGCCGGGCACGAGACAACGACGAATTTAATCGGCAACAGCATATTGGCCCTCTTGCGCAATCCCGAACAAATGGATGTGCTTAAACAAAATCCGGATCTTATGCCTGGAGCTGTGTTGGAATTTTTGCGATACGACAGCCCGGTGCAAATGGTGCGGCGCATAGCTGACTGCGAGCTGGAAATCGGCGAGCAGAAAGTTATGCCAGAGCAAAATGTGATTGTCGCTCTCGGTGCGGCAAATCGTGATCCATCTATGTTCACCGAGCCGGACAAATTGGATATTGCACGAGCAAATGCCGGCAAACATCTGGCGTTTGGGCACGGCATCCATCATTGTTTGGGATCTTCGCTGGCAGAGACCGAGGCGCAGATCGCTGTCGGCGCAGTATTGCGAAGAATGCCTAATCTCAAGTTGAAGGCGGATAAACTCGAATATAAAGAGCCGTTCGCGTTGCGTGGTTTGAAGTCTCTGCCTTTGACCTTTAGATAGTTACTCAAGTTTTCGGTACATAAGCATGCAAACCACTTCTCTCGCCAACAAACAATGGATTTACGTAAAACGCCCCTCCGGCCGCATCGCCAACGAGCACTATGAGCTGCGCCAGTCCGAAATGTCAGACGACCTGGCTGCCAACGAAGTGCTCTTTCAGGCTAAGTACATAAGCGTCGATCCTTACATGCGCATACAGCAGCATGAGTCAAACACCTGGGAGGAGCCTCATCCTTTAGGTGCCGTGCAGCGCGCCGGCGCCGTTGGTGTAGTGGTGGCATCGAAAAGTGAGCGCTGGCAGGAGGGTGATTGGGCGCTGGGATACACTGGCTGGCAGCTATACAGTAAATGCCATGGCGGAGATCTGCAGAAGCTAAATCCGGATTCCGCGCCAGTTACAACTGCACTGGGCGTGCTCGGCATGCCGGGAAGAACTGCCTGGTTTGGGCTGATGGAAGCCAGTCCAAAACCTGGTGAAACGGTTTTAGTTTCAGGTGCTGCCGGTGCGGTGGGCTCTCTTGTGGTTCAGTTTGCAAAGCGAGCCGGCTGCAGAGTATTTGGTATTGCTGGCGGTGCAGCTAAATGTGATTTTCTTATGAAGCGCCTGCATTTGGACGGAGCCATAGATTATCGAGCCTTTTCGAAAACTGAGGACCTGTCCGAAGAGATTCAGCGCCAGACGAAAGGTGTGGATGTTTATTTCGACAACGTGGGAGGTTGGATTACCGACGCTGTCATTCCTCGCATCAAGAAACATGCCCGCATAATTATTTGCGGTGCCATCAGCCAGTATGACGGCGGACTCGATCGCCCCGAGCAGGGACCGCGGTTTCTCCACCACCTGCTCTATCAGCGTGCAACCATTCAAGGAATTCTCGCGCGTGACTACAACCATCGCATGGATGAGATGACGGCGATTGTTGCCCCCTGGGTGAGCAATAAGGAAATAGTTTTTGAAGAAGCAATCGTTGAGGGATTTGAGAAACTGCCCGATGCGCTGAACAGCCTGTTTGACGGAAAACACACAGGCAAGGTGTTGGTAAGGGTTTGAAACGTCGATTTGCACTCTAGATGCGTACGTGTCAAGACTGCCAGGCGGAACTCGGTCTTCACTCGTCTTCGCGCCGCGGCCACATCTTCATCAGTTGCTCGGTGATTGTCCGCAAACGTGCACGCGGAGCACCATCGCGCGCCTTGACGGCCAGACCGTAGAGAGTTGCTGTCACCATTCCGGTTAGTGCATCGCAGTCAGCATTTTCAGCTAGTTCGCCAGCCTCTTGACCGGCTAAGATGCGAGCCCGCACGAAGCTCTCCGCGAGGCGCCTGCGTTCGGCAAGCGCCTCAAAGATGTCCGTGGACTCGATCGTGCAATTCGTGGCACCGAGCACGATCAAACAGCCCTTTGGATTCTTGCGATCTGTAAAAGAATTTACGGCATCGAGAAGAAGGCGCTGAATAGCCAATTCCGCCGTCGGTTCTTCCGTAAGAGCCTTATATGCAAAGCAGCCGGTCCCTTGCTCATAGCGTGATACCGCTTCCAAAAACAGTTGCTTCTTGTCTCCGAAGGCGCTATAGAGAGCCGGCGGCGTGATTTGCATAGCTTTTGTCAGATCGCTTATGGATGTTGCCTCATAGCCCCGGCTCCAGAACAGGCGCATAGCGCATTCGAGGGCTTCATCGCGATCGAATCCACGAGGACGTCCGCGTGGTCTAGGAGGTGTCACGTTTTTCATAGAGGTTGAAATATAAATGACTTGACGAACAGGCGCAAGCATTGGTAGTTTCATAGTGATCGCTATGAAAAGATGAATGGCTGGACACTTTGCTTGGATTGAGGTTTTGCAATGGTCAAAAAACTGGCAATGCTTTGGGGGTTCCTTTTTTTGCTGGGCGGAATTCTCGGTTTTGTTCCCGGCATCACCAAAGATGAGATGTTCTTAGGTGTCTTCATGGTCAACACTCCGCACAGCATTATGCATATCGTTTCAGGAGCAATTTTCCTCATCACCTTTCTGTCAGGAGAAAGAGCCGCCCGGTTATGGTTCCAGATCTTTGGAGCTGTGTATGCGGCAGTGGCGGTGATGGGCTTTCAGGTTGGCGACGGGTTGATTTTCGGCCTTATCTCAAATAATGGCTGCGACTCCTGGGGGCACGCCGTGCTAGCCCTGGTACTTCTGCTGATTGGCTTCGCCACGCCGAAGCAAACTGCCTCATTTAATTGAAGATTGCCAAGAGCATCTATAATTGGTCCCTTCCGGTGAGTCGGCGGTAAGAGATTAGATGAGACAGCTTCAGAGTTTTCTAGGACTCGGATTGGCTTTGCTTTTGCAAGGGCCGGCGGCTCAAGCTGACCAATTGTCCGGGCAGCAGCAGAGCCGATCTGACAGCGCGCCGCAGACTGCTGCAACCAGAGTGGCTGAGCTCAATACTGAGCCAGTGACGAGCTATGCTGCACGTTATGAAAGATACGGCGTGCTTGGACTTTATCACGTCAGTCTCAGGATAGATGAGCTTCGCAACGGCGTTGCTCAACAGCGTTTTCACATCGATGGCGCGGGGCGACCTACGAAAATAGAGTGCAATCTCGGTGTTTGCAAACTCAAGTTCAGGCTGCCGCCGGTGCATTTGGCTGCATACATAAACACGAGAGGCTATAAGAAACACTTTCTCGGATTGCTGACGTCCGACGAATTCGGCCCGACCTATGCGCTTAACGATGCTCAAGGCCTGAAGCTCATTGTCATGGCACACAATGCGATGAATAAGATGAACAACAGTGATGAGCTGCTCTATTTCACGTTTCCATTTCAGGTGGGACCATTTCAATTCTGGACTAGTAATTCCATTGTGGCGTCACTGGTGAGAGCAGCCAATCAAGAAGGGATAAAGCTGCCGGATCCTGCAGATGGCTGTTATCCCGGGTTCAAGGGTCCTTATTTGTCGAAGTCCCATTTCCAATGAACAGTGTAACCTATGTCTCCGGAACGACCTTCACTAATAAACTGCGGTGCTGCCTGTGGACTTGAATGAGAGCTCGAATGATATGACTCGCGAGCAGATGATCCGGGCACTGCGTGCTGCAAACGAACTGGCAAAAGAGATGAAGAAGTTCGGGCACCATCCATTTGCAGCCGTTCTTGTCGGACCCGACAACGAGCAGATTATTATGCAACAGGGCAATATAAATGTGGTGCGCCATGCAGAAACAGAGTTGTCTCGCCGAGCTGCAGAAATATACTCACCAGAGTATTTGTCAAAGTGCACACTCGTAACTACCATGGAACCGTGCGCAATGTGCGCCGGGACAATATATTGGGCCAATGATGGCAGAGTGGTTTTTGGTGGAACCGAGGCCGCTCTCAAGAAACTCACAGGCTCAAGCAAGATGAATGAGACCTTGAGCCTTCCCTGCAAACAAGTATTTGATTCGGGGCAGAAATCTATTCAATTGATTGGCCCGATTCCAGAGATGGAAGAAGAGCTCATCGAACCCCACAAGGGATTCTGGAAATAGGAGTTATGGTAAGCTGGATTGCATTCAGCTTCGCAGACCGTAACCATTGCAGAGAGGTCGGATTGATATTTGCAATCTACAATCCGACACTCCTGCGCTGGGCTCGGTCTCTTCCAAAGCGATGAGTAGTGTTGGGGTGAAGCTCTTTCAATTGCTGTTTTTCACCGCAATTACGCTTTTCACTGCTATTACTATTTTCTTTGCGGATTATCTTGAATGCCTATTGGATTTGGGTTGAGCCAGGGATCCAGACTCCCGCCGATTTGTTTGTTGGGATCCCTACCGTCGGTTGCGATCGGTAAATTTCCGCCCTTATCTGTCGACAAATCTGGACTTCCGGAGGGAGGATGTGCGGTGGTGTCTGATGTACAGGCACCGCTAATTTCGAGGGGTGGAAGTGCATTGTTAGCCCCATCTGTCTGTTTACTGGTGCAAAGATCACCTTGGTTTGCACTCAGATATTCGTTGACAAAATGTCCATAGGCAGCTTCCTTGCCTCCTTCCATCATAGATTTGACCGTCGAATCTCCCGCATTCAGATTTTCGCTCATGGTAATTCTCCAAAAGATTGGTTGCCCTGGTACGAATGCAACTTAATCGGGCCAGGGGGACTTTGAAGTAATTTCGCAGTGACATCACAGTAACATTTCGGGTTACTCGCATCAGTCTGGTGTTGCGGACTTGACATCGCGGATTTCGAAGGCTAGCGCAATCACGCACATGAATAGGTCCGGATACCTTCTTTCTGTGGACGAGTGCGATGCGCTTTGTTATAAAAGGGATGGCGCGATTCGCTGAGGAGCAGCTAGAAAGCGCCCAAGAGGTTGTCCAGTTGAAATTTACTGTGGCCCGCAAAGGCTTAATACTGGTGGGAATACCACTGCTTATCGAACTGGCTTTGCTTGCCGGTATGGCTTATTTGCTGCACGAGACCGAAGTCGCGGCGCTAAGGATGAACAAGTCCTATGAGATTCTGGACGCGTTGAATACTTTGTCATCGGATGTTGGACAAATTCATGTTTTGATCGGCGCGCAGGATCGCATTGTTCAATTGATTCCGCGATTGAAAAACTTGACAGAACGGGCTGCGTTGCTGCGCAAACATCTTGTTGCTGTTAAGGATTTGATGGAACGCGATCCGCAATCGCATGCGAATGCAGCGCGGGTTACGAAATTGATCGAGCAATATGATTTCCAACAGCAGTCTTTTGCTGACACTGTACAGAGTCACAGCGTTGGATTGCTCGCAGACCAAATGAAGTCGCTGAAGCAATTTGCGCATCAGTATTTTACTGATGCATCGTTTGTTTGGTTTTCTGTTCTTAATGGGGAACAGAAAAAACAGTTGAGCGAAAACCTGAATAAGCACCTCCAATGGCAGGAGCGCACGAAGTCGTTCGTTGCGGTGGCAGTTGCTGTAAACGTTCTAATTGCTTCGCTTTTGGCTGTATTCTTTTCACGCACCATATCTGATCGTTTGAAGACGATCGCGCAAAATGTCAAACGTTTTGCAGACGATCAGCCTTTAAATTCACCAGTAAGTGGTTCTGATGAAATCAAAGATCTTGATCAAAAGTTTCACGAAATGGCCGCTGCACTGAGAGAGGCGAGAGAGCGAGAGGAGTCTGTCCAAAACTTGCGCAATCAATTGGTGGCTATGGTCACTCACGAAATCCGCACTCCGTTGCAGAGCGTATCGGCCTTTCTCGAGTATTTAGAATGTTTCGGCAATTTGGGCGACGAGCCGGCACGTTTGTTGAGGATCGCCGACGATGATTCGGCTCGAATTAAGAGGCTTGTCAATGATATGTTGGATATGGAAAAGCTCGATTCCGGCAGCATGCCGCTCAATTTGACGGAGTTTTCGCTGTCCGCACTTGTCGAAAATGCTAAAGAGAGCCTGGCGCTCGCGTGTGAGAAGAAAAATATCTCTGTAACCGTAACGGGAGATGCGAGGATTCAAGCTGACTCGCATCGAATCGAGCAGGTCGTGACCAATCTTCTCAGTAATGCTGTGAAGTATTCGCAGACACATTCTCCTATCGAGGTGAGGATTGAGGAGGCAGGCAATCAAGCATCGGTATCGGTGGCTGACCGAGGTGCTGGGATTCCAGTCGGGATGCTTCAAAGGGTGTTTGAACCATTTCAACAGGCAAGAAGCACGGATGCTCATGCATACGGTGGCAGCGGACTGGGACTTTCTATCTGCAAATTGCTGATTGAACTGCATGGAGGAACGATTGCGGTGCAAAGCAAAGAAGGTGAGGGCAGTACGTTTACCTTTATTGTTCCGCTCAGGCAGCCCCCGCAAGCGACGAGCAGCTAGCCCGGCAAGCAAGGTGGCCGGCGCTGAATTAGCGCACAAATGAAGAAAAAAGTGTTTCCTGGTTTAGAATGAGTTTTTCACAGTTGGGACTAAGTCGCGGATTTCAAGCACCAATGGCAAAAATCCTGCTTGTTGAGGATGACATAAATCAAAATGATATGGTCGCATCGTTTCTGCGCATGGATCGCCATGTTGTTGAAGTGGTTACAACCGGTGCCGACGCCAAACATTTTCTGTCGATCTCGCAATATGATGTCGTAATTCTGGACTGGAATTTGCCCGATATGACCGGCATGGACATTTTGAAGTGGTACAGAACCAACTGCAGCGGCCAAGTAATAATGCTCACTGGACAAGCCTCATTTGACAGTCGTGCAGAGGGACTCGATTCAGGAGCAGACGATTACGTAACAAAGCCCTTCAGCATGAAGGAGCTCTCTGCCCGAGTGCGAGCGGTTTTGCGGCGAACTTCTCAAACTCCTCCCGTCCCTGCAGCGGCAGCAAGTTTCGAATTGAATCCACGCGCTTTGACACTCTCGAAAGATGGAAAGGATTTTCAGCTGACGCAAAAAGAATTTGCCCTCATTGAGTTTTTATCAAGACATCCTGGAGAAATCTTCAAGGCTGAAGCACTCGTGCTCAGAGTTTGGCCGGCGGAGGCAGAGCCTAGTACGGATGCGCTGCGAGCCACGATCAAACGGTTGCGCGAAAAACTGTGGGGCGAGATTATTGAGGCGGTTCCTGGGGCCGGCTATCGTTTTGGGAAATAGCTCAGTCTGCAAAACTTATGGAATCAAAGCGGCAGAAAAAGATGCCTGGCAGAAATCTGCGGGCTTTCCCGACCGATCGTCATTTGACCAGTTCGAGCTCCGGGAAATGTTCTATTTCACGTAAATGAATCTGACAATCCGGCAAATTTTTTTTCAGCACGGAAAGTCGTTTGTTGGTCAAACCGGGACATTGTGTCAAATTCAATGACTTGAGTTGCTTTATTTTTGAAAGTCGCGCTAAGACTTTCTCATTGAGCGCGTTGCCGCTAAGGCTGAGGCTTGTAATCTTCGTGTCGTTCAAATGTTCAACCAGCTCGTCTACTTGCCCGTGTTTTTCGAAGAGAAGATTTGCAATCGGCAAATGCGTTACAAGTTGAATTGCTCCATCTTCAGTCACTGAAGTTGTATCCAGATTGAGAGACTGCAGCTTATGGCAATTGATCAAAATGGGCACGACTAGGTCGTTGATTCCCTTGCAATTTATGAAACTTAGAACCCTGAGCTCAGGATACACTGAAGACAGTTGCTGTAATCCTGCGGCAGTAACCGGCGAGTTTTTTAGCACAAGCGACTGGACAGAATTTGGTCCTGTGAACGCTTTCATCACCTCATCTGTTGCTTTTGGATCTTTGAGCAAAAGCTCTTTCAGCCCAGACATTTGCGATATAGATTTTGCCATGCCTATATTAAGTTCGCAGTCAGTGATGTCCAATGAGTGCAGTTCATGGCCTTGAAGCAATTCAAGTCCTTTAGCCGAGACTACTGCCTGGTTCATAAGGACGCGGCTTATATCTTTTTGCTTTTCTGTAAGTCGTTTTAGCGCGTTGTCATCTGCTGGACCATTGGCTACCCACCAGCCCCTTCTATACTGAAACTCTGCAGTAAGCTCTTCCGGTAATCGCACAATTTCGCGGCTCGTCGCAGCGTTTTTGCCAGCAGCCTTGATATGGGTTTTGGATTCCTCGGGCTCTTGCATCAGGACGGCAAGCGCGGTTATAAGGCCGACAGCTATGACAGCTGCCAGTCCCAGGATAATAGAGCCAGGCACTCCTTTGTGATTTGTCGACAACTGTTCGCCTCTCGGGTTATTACAGTTTACAGCCAATCTTTGGCAACCTGAAATCTAACTATTGCATGCCTCAATTTTGTCCCACGTCAATTGCTTGGCCCATTCTTCCAGCGCCATGACTGCCGCGACTGAGTCATCATTGCAGACTGTGAGGGCGAAAGACCGGCCTTTAATAGATTTGCTATAGAGCGGATCGTAATATTGGACAAGAAGTGTCTGCACTGCTTCTTCAATCAATCCATCATTCAACATGCGTTCAATCTCTTCAACACCCGATTTGCCCAGCGCTTCCTTGAGTCTGGCCAGCATGGAAAGAGCTCCTTGCACGGCAAGTTCAGTTGACTGGCAAGTGCTCAAATAGTCATGTGTGATTCGTCGTGCTCTTGCCTGAAGGCTGCTTTCAATTAAAACGGCAGGTCCCTTTCTGATCTTCTCGAGTATCTTATTTGGCAAAGATAATTTACCGACTTTGCGACTCTCGGCTTCGATAAATACTGGCTTTTCTGTGTCCAGTTTTCTAAGCTGATTCCATAATGCGGCTTCGAAATTTTTCTGACTCGGCTGTTCACCCAGACCTAATCCACCGAAGGTTGAACCGCGATGATTTGCCAGCGCCTCGAGATCTAATACCTGGAATTGCCTTTCACTCAACTCGTGCAAGAGCTCTGTCTTGCCGGCACCTGTAAGCCCATACAAGACGATGGGCTCGAAATCATATCGACCTTCGACAAGGTCTTTGAGCACCATATTGCGCCAGGCTTTATAGCCGCCGCTCAATCTATAGCTGGGAATTCCGGCGATACTCAAGACGGATGAAACGGCTTCGCTGCGCAGTCCACCCCGCCAGCAATGCACGACGATTGAACGCGACCGCTCCTTGTGACTGAGAATCTCTTCGATTAACTGAGGAATTTTAGGTGCGATTAGAGAGAGAGCTTTGCGCCGGGCAATCAAATCCCCATCGTTTTTGTATATTGTGCCGACCAGAATGCGCTCTGCATCGCTGAGAAGTGGAATATTTACTGCCTCAGGAATTCGCTCCGCCGCAAATTCACTCGGGGAGCGCACATCGATTATGATGGGATTTCGAAGACCATCCAGATCTTCGGCCGCTAATTCTCTCCATTCCATCTATTGATTATAACGGGCTGCTTGCGACTAAAAGGCAGCGGGAAAGGCAGAAATCGGGCATCTGAGTTAGATTTCGCGCAACAATCCCCTAAATTTGGCTTACCGTCAGTAAAAAGATCAGGTTGCACAAAAACCGTGCCAGACGAACGTCTTGGCATCCTGGAGGAATTCGAGGGATAACATATGACTTTTAAGAAGACTGCTGTACTTTTGCTGGCATCAAGTTTGATGGTTTCTGTTGGGCGATGCCAATCGGCCTCGGGTGAGGCGCCTGTGGTGATGAAGCAATCGGCACAAATCGATCAATCTCGGTGCAAAGAGTATCTCGATGAAATGTGGGTACGCATTACGAGAACCTGGGGAATTGCCGACAAGAAATCCAGTGATTTTGACGCGGTATCGGTCTCGTTCGATTTAGACCGCAAAGGATGTGTCTCCAACATTGCAATCAAGAAAAATTCTGCAGGCATCATAATCAATCAACGTTTGCGCAAGACCATTGAAGAGTGCTCTCCCTTTCCTCTATTGCCACTGAAAACAGCAACCAACTCCCACATCACCTGCAACGTTCAATCGAAACAAGGCGTGCTCCGCCTGGATATTCGCGTACCTGAATTTGGATTGGCGAATGCACAGAATGTTGGAGCTATTGCAGATGCGGATCTGATTCAGGGACTGATCGATACAGTCAAAACAAGCGACGGTGACACAAAGCGAAACGCTTTGCAGGACTTGAAAAATCTGGCAGCGAAAGCAAAGCCTGCCTTGCCTGTTATTTTGGAGGCAACGAAGGACAAGGATTCCTCGACGATGTACAGCGCATTTGAAGCACTAGCCAGCATGGGACCGGCTGCAAAAGGTGCTTTGCCGGACATGATGAAGTATATGAGAGGTCCGGATGATCGAGTGCGCGAGCAAGCGGTCAATGTTATCGCCGCGATCGGACCGGATGCTGAGGAAGCTGTTCCCCTGTTGTTGGAAGCCCTGGACGACAACGACAGCACAGTCAAGCATAATGCCGCCAAAGCATTGCGCGGCATGGGTTCGTCCGTGAGCCAGAAAGCCGTATCGGCATTGATACAATCGTCTTTTCATGAATACATTACATTCGTTCCTGAAATCGTCGCCGAGTTTGGTGCCGAAGCTGTTCCTGCTCTGGTGAAGGGTACACAGGACTCGGAAGGCAATATGGTGAATCACTCAGTGGAAGCCTTGCAAAAAATGGGCGACGCTGCGGCACCGGCGGTGCCGGCGCTGACTAAATTGATTGACAATAAGGTGGGCGGCGAAGCCGAAGGTAAAGCCATTGAAGCGCTGGGTGGACTGGGTGCGCTGGCCAAAACTGCGGTGCCGACTTTGATCACCACGATTCAGTCTGGCAATGAAGATTATCGATGGAAAGCAATCGACGCATTAGGTTTAATTGGTCCTGATGCACACGAAGCGATTCCGGCTTTAAAGCAATACTTAAATGGAGACCCGGACATGCGTCGACGAGCCAAAGAAGCAATCAGAAAAATCGAATCTGCAAACAATTAGAGGATCGAACTCGACGGGTTGACACCTCCGGTCACCATTGACATTTCTCCAAGCACCCAGGCATAAGTGCGTTCGAGTCCCTGCACCAAAGGCATACTCGGCTCCCAGTTGAAGTATTGTTTTATTCGCGTGTTATCGCTGGTTCTGCCTGCCACTCCAGTTGGTGCGGAAAGTTGATATCGACGTTCTAATTTTGTGCAGGCTATCTTTTCGATGATGTCGACCAGCTGATTGATTGTGACAGTTTCGCTGCTGCCCACATTTATTGGTTCGCTGACATCGCTATTCATGAGCAAATCAATGCCGTGAATACAATCATCAATGTAGGTAAAACTGCGTGTTTGATTGCCGTCGCCCCATATTTCCAAATAGGATTGTCCGGTCAATTTTGCTTCAATTACTTTGCGGCATATGGCTGCGGGTGCTTTTTCTCTGCCACCATGGAAGGCACCATATGGTCCGTAGATATTGTGAAAGCGGGCAACACGGGTGGCAATGCCAAAGTCCTCAGCGAAATGGCGGCACATTCGCTCGCCGAAGAGCTTTTCCCATCCGTATCCGTCCTCCGGCATGGCCGGATAAGCGTCTTCTTCTTTCAGGGCAATGGCAATTTGTTTGTCCTGTTTGGATGCTGCATAAACACACGCGGACGACGCAAAAAAGTAGCGCTCCACATTGTGATATTGAGAGGCGAGCAACAAATGGGTGTTAATCAGAACATTCAACATGCATTGCGCTTTATTTTCTTCGATAAAGCCTATGCCGCCCATGTCTGCAGCCAGATTGTAAACGTGTCTGGCACCAGCTAAAACTTCCAGGCAGGTTTCGCGAAGACCTAAATCTGACTGAATATTGTCAGCCTTGTCGTTGATTTGATACCAGCTGCCAAAGGGCTTGATGTCGACCGCCTTTACTTGCTCACCACGGGTCAGCAGGCTGTTGACTAGGTGCCCTCCGATAAAACCACCGGCTCCACAAACCACAATCATGAGCTGCCTCCAAGCTTTTCTCTTTGGAATCGAATATGCGACCGTGCCACGTTGCCGAACTGAATGCTAATCAAAGAGGAGGCAGCCATTCAATTTTGTCTCGTCACTTGAGCGCGACGCGACCGGAAGCGCGCACTTATTTCTCTGCCAAGCATATTCAATGCTGCACGGATGCCGGCTGGTTGTTTCTTTTGCTCGGCGCTTTCGGCTTTAGCCAGGAGCACATGAAACTCGCTGTGCAAATGATTGTATTCGTGGTCGAGCTTGTGAAATTCGTCGAGCAGATTTCTATGCGTGATTATGTCCTCTACCCAATGAGCTGCAAGTAAATCCACAATTTCGGTGATGTTTTCACGATATATTTCCGGAAACTTTCTGACTAACTTGGTCATCACCAATGGATAATCGTGTCCACGTGTCAGGGTGCCGCTCGTGGCGTGTCTGCGGTAGCGATAGAGCGGCTCATGCAAATGGTTGAATTTCATGCCGAGTGAATAGGCGGTCACCCAAAAGCAAGCGTCTTCTCCCAAATCAAAGTCAGTATCGTAGCCTCCCACCGCTTCAAATACTCTTCGATGCATCAAAACTGGATTGGGCGGAAACCAGCCAGAGAGGATGCGAACAGGATAGGTATCAGAACAGGAAATCCGATTTTCGACGCCGAATATGGCTAAATCGGTATAAACACCATCAGAAGGCCCGCCTAAGAGTGCCCTGAGGGTTTTCTCCAGATAATCCGGTTCAAGAACATCATCAGAATCCACAGGCACAATTAACTCGCCCTTAGAGGCAGCAAATCCTGTGTTTTTTGCCGCTGACACGCCAAGGTTTTTCTCGTGGCTCAAAAGCACGATATTGGGGACTATAGCAATAGCTTTCAATATCTCTTGTGCGGAGCGACCATCGGAGCCGTCATCCACCACGATCAGCTCCCAGCACGGGTATGTTTGCCTAACCACGCTCTCGACAGCTTCGTGCAGGTATTCATCCTGCCTGTAGAAAGGCATGATGATTGAGACCAGTGGTTGCGGTGTCTGTGCTGCTGCCAACTGCCGGTTCCTTGTAAACTCCGCCTAGTTTACCCCACAATGCAGACCCCTCCTGTCACAAAGAATTTCACTGCGCTTCCTTAGAAGAAGTTGATTTTAGAAAATCCTGCCGCTGTCTCCCGCTGCCGCCGGCGTGGATTCGGCGTCGATGCTGTTGCGCCACAATGTTTCCAGCTCAATAAGTCCTTCAGCAGTACTGTTCGGACTGCACTGATAGCTGCGCAATTGGCGCCAGCGCTGGCGTGACATGCTATCGGCGGGGATGGCGGCTGACTGCAATACCTGCCAAGAAAATTCGGCAATACTTCCGGCAATATCTGCCCATTTGAATTTGCTTGCTTGTCTGCACCCCGACTGAATGAGCCTTTCGCGCGTTGCTACTGCCTGTACTTCTACAAGGGTAGCGCGCATTGCGGCGCAATCGGACTCATTAACGTACAAAACTGAATTGCCTGCTATTTCAGGGATGGACGCATTGGCGCAAGTAATAACCGGACAGCCTGCTGCCATCGCCTCCAGCACCGGCAAGCCAAAACCCTCATATTTGGATGGATAGACGAGGCAAATTGCTTGTCCATATGCGGCATTCAATTCTTCGTCGGACAAAGAGAGCATTTTTACATCGCTGCCGTTTACGAATTCTGCAAGTTCAGATTCCAACTCTGGAGCGCCCCCGCAGCAGACGATGGAAAACCGTTCTCTGTCCGGTATGAGCGCCAGTGCCTCAAAAAATAATCGAGCATTCTTGTGCTCGCTGCGCGTACCGACAAGGAGAAAATACGGATTTTTGATGTTGTGCCTGGCTTTGAAATCTTGCGGCGACTCCGAAGCGCACCGGTGAAACGACTTGCCAACGCCATTGTAAGCAACGCGAAAGGGACGCTTCTTTGAAAAGGGATATATCCTGTGCAAATCGCTCAGCGTGTGATTGGAGACAGCTAGATAAGCTGAAGCGTGCTGTGTGCAATAACGCTTTTCTCTCACCCATGTAGGATCGTTTCCGAAAATCTCTGGAATGAGATCGTGCACCAACATCAAGCTTGGCGTTTCTAGCGGGCTTGTCAGGTGTGTCGACATGAAAAGGTCAGCATTGACCTGGCGGCAGAATTCTTCCAAAAGAAACGTTTCTGCCCCTGCACTGCGTGAATAATAAGTCTTAAATGGCACATACTCACCGATACCGGAAAACTTCGGCACGGCGCCATCTCGATCGAGTACTACGAGCGATTGTCCGAATTCCGTGCCCGACCATTCTTCAAGCAGCGAAGACCACACTCGAGCGATTCCGCTCTTGTCTCGAAATTGAAAAAAGACCCCATCGATAACTATCTTGGGCGGCTTTGTACCTGGGGCTGGTTGTTGTTTATTAGGGGGCACGACTGCAATTGTGACTGTTTTCTATCAAATAGGGACATACTATTGCGCCTGTTGCCAATGAAGATTAGCAGGCGTATAGAAAGCTTTGTTCGGCTTAGCAGTAATGCTGTTAAATATCTCTCAGCCACAGATATTCGTTTCCTTAAAACTGTACGGCCTTTGATATCGTAGTGGGCATGCGAACCATGCTCAGACGCCTGCGCGAGCGTATTATCGGTCCTCTCATTCCAAAAGAGGGAGGACTTGAGCCGAGCTGCGCAGAATATCCGGCTTCCCATCTTGCTGACGATGTGCGCGCCGATACAGTTGAAGGAACCTTCTTTTTCGATGTTAAAGACGAAATTGTCGGCTGGACGATTCACCAGAGCGGTTGGGAGGCGGAGGAAACCGCCTATGTGAAAAGCATACTCAGTCCTGGCGACTTTGTTATTGATGTCGGTGCCAATCTTGGCTGGTACACCGTAGTGATGGCGCGTCAGGTTGGAGAGAAAGGCGTTGTTGTCGCTTTTGAACCGGAACCGCGCAATTTTGAATTGCTCACGCGCAACGTAAATGAAAACGGTTTTGCCAATCGGTGCAAATTGTTTCCCACTGCGCTGCTTGATCGAGCCGGCCAGTGCACGATGGAAAAGTCGCACAATAATTTTGGTGACCATAGAGTGCGGGTTGCACCGCCAGAGAACTTTCGAAATTATTACTGCGAATTAGAGCGGCAGGAAATTAAGGTGAATGCGGAGTCGCTTGATGTAGTGCTTCGCAAAAGTGCTCTGGGCGGCAAAAAAGTGCGTCTTTTGAAGATGGATGCGCAAGGCTCTGAGGTGTCTATTATGAGAGGTGCCAAGCGCACTCTTGAAAAAACTGAATGTGTAATAACAGAGTTTTGGCCCTATGGACTGTATCGCGCCGGTCATAGTGCCGATGATTTTTACGCCTGTGTAAGGGAAAGTTTTTCTCAGTTCGCCCGTTGTACCGCCGGTGATTTGAAATTCCAATCAATTGAACAACTGCGTGAAGATCTATCAATTCCCTCGGACACACCTGCCGGGGAGACGATATACGTGTTTCGGAAATAGGCAGAAACAAGATGCATTCAGAACACCTTCTGGAAATTCTTTACTACACGCCTTATTTCAGGCAAACCGTTTGCGAGGCAATCGGCTTTGCTCCGCGGCTGGCAGAGGATCTCTGCACGATTACTTTGGACCACAATAGGCTGAGAGAGGCAGACGCTGTTCTCTTTCACATTCCCGACTTTGCATCATTCCCTTCCTGTAAAGAACCCGGGCAGCTCTGGATCGCTATGTCGATGGAGTCTGATGTTAACTATCCACTCCAGTGCGATCCGGAATTTATGCGGAATTTCGACATCATCATGACTTTTCGGCGCACATCCGATATTCCGATGTTGTATTTTCACACAGAACAGATTGCTCTCCTCAAATCTCCACCTAAGCCGAAGACGCGGCAGGCTATTGCTGCTTACTTTGCTTCCAATAATCTAGCCCGCAACAATCGATATGAGCTTGTCGCTGAGTTGATGAATCATATCAAGGTTGATTCATACGGAAAGTCGCAGAACAATTGCCAGCTGGAAAGTGCTGACTCTGGGCGCCAGACAAAGCTGGATATCATTTCCACTTATCCATTTTATTTTGCTTTCGAAAATTCCAATTCTGTTGATTATGTCTCCGAGAAAATGTTCGACGGGTTGATTGTCGGTACAGTGCCTGTCTATCTTGGTGCGCCCAACGTTGATGACTATCTGCCCGGCAATAAATGCATCATCAATGCATCTGATTATGG
The DNA here is from genome assembly GCA_964531315.1 of uncultured Candidatus Obscuribacterales bacterium. Lineage (GTDB taxonomy): Bacteria > Cyanobacteriota > Vampirovibrionia > Obscuribacterales > Obscuribacteraceae > QKMZ01. The sequence goes on from CAZHEZ010000082.1 coordinate 29,487, forward strand.
CAATGCCGCAGATCTTGCCCAGCATCTGCTTGAGATTGCAAATGATAAAACCACCTATGAAAGCTACCTGGCATGGAAAAACGAACCCATAAAACAAAGCTTTCTTGATCTGGTGCGCCTGGAAGAAACCCCGCCATTGCGTCGCCTTTGCGCAAAGATACAAGAGTTGAAAGCAAGCAATCGCGGAGC
>CAZHEZ010000083.1:0-29223 GCA_964531315.1 uncultured Candidatus Obscuribacterales bacterium
TGATTAAGCCTGATTCACTAATTTAGACTCGGCTTTTCCGGTCATGTTCACTAGCTCCGATTGGCTGCCATTTCTTTCTGCTGGCAACCCCTAAAAATCCCATTGTGAAGCCCCGGTTAAGTCTTGGTAAGGCCATTGTCATGAGTCCCTTTTCAGCTCTTTTCAGATTACTCTTCTATGGCAAGATTGAAGTAGTCAATAGATGAGGTTTCAGTTTCTCAATGGGTTCCGGCAACAAGCTTTTCGGTGCATACGACATCCGCGGCATTTACGGTCAGGCTCTGAATGAAGATTTCGCTTTCAAGCTCGGTCGAGCCTATGGGCGCTTTCTCTCTGCTACTGAGCGTTTGCGGGTTTTGGTCGGGCACGACAGCCGCACTCATTCACCGAAACTGGCCGATGCTCTCTCTGCTGGCTTGATTGCCGCTGGGCACGATGTGGTTTCACTTACAATTGCCTCCACTCCCATGATCGCCTGGTATGGTGCCGCCAACGGCTTCGACGGCAGTATCGCCGTGACCGCCAGCCACCTAGGCAAGGAGCACAACGGTTTCAAGCTTTACACCGGAAAGGCTAACCCGATTGGCGCTTTGAACGGTTTGAAGGAAATCGAGAAGATTTTGAACGAACTGGAGCCGGTCAATGGCAAAAAGCCCGGCTTAATCTCACAGATTGACGGCGTCCAGCAATACATCGAGTTTCTCTGCTCGCTATTAGCCCCCCAGCGCCGCCTGAAAGTGGCGATTGACGTCGGACACGGAGCGGCGGCACCCGAGGTGACTGAGCTGCTTAAATCGTGCTCCAAGGTCGATTTCATTGCTCTCTCCTGCACGGCTGATGGCGAGTTTCCCAATCGTTCTCCCAACCCATTGGATGAAGGCGCCTTGGCGCAATTGTCCAAAACCGTTATTGACGAGAAATGCGATTTTGGCGTCGCTTTCGACGGCGATGCAGATCGCGCCATTTTCGTTGACGAAAAAGGCGTCATGATCGGCACCGATTTGATGATCGGCGTCGTCGGCGCCCATTTGATTGAGAGCAAAGGCAAAGGAACGGTCGTATTTGACCTGCGCGCCAGCCGCTCGGTTGGAGAGCATATCGAAGCGCTGGGCGGCAAAGCGGTGCGCACCGGTGTCGGTACCATGTTCATCAAGAGCAATATGCAGGAGCACAAAGCGCTCTTTGCCGGTGAACTTTCGGGACACTATTATTACGGTGACATGTACGACAGCGACAATGCCATGCGTACTATGATTGAGGTTGTAAATCTCGTATCCCGGCATGATCGCCCGCTTTCGGCGCATATCGAGCCGCTCTCGCATTATCCTTCAAGCGGCGAGATCAACCTGCGCGTCAGTGGCATCGAGCAAGTGCTCAGACACCTGGATGAAGCCATCACCGGCGGTGCTAAAGAACACATTGACGGCTTGTCGGTGAATTTCCCACAGTGGTGGTTCGCCGCTCGCGGTTCGCAAACCGAGCCTGTTTTGAGGCTGACAGTCGGTGCCGTCAATCGTGAAATTCTCGAAGAGCAGACCAAACACCTGATCGGTGTTATCAATCAAGTGCAGGCGCCGGCTGAGTGCAATTAAGAATGCCTGCCGAATCAATTATGTTTGGCGCTGCTCATTGTCGCTAGAGGCTTTTCCGTCGTGTTCAAGGGTAGTTCGGGCACACGCACGACGATTATTCCTTGCGTCAAGATAATCGGCCAGTTTACGTGCTTAAAGACTAGCTCACCGTATTTGCCTGCTTCGCTGACAACTTCTTTCATAGTCAACGGACGCTCGTCATGGAATATCCATTTTCCTAAAAGTTCAATCGTTCGCCTTGATGCGCAATATAGCCAGGTGGGAGTGGGGAATGTCATCAAGACAAGTCCGCCTGGTTTTACGGATTCGAAGTGGGCTTTGATGGCCAGGCGCGTCTCCGGTTCGTCAAAATGCTCAATCAATCCGACGCTGAAGCAGATATCAGCGCGCTCAACCTTGAAAGAACGATCCAGTATGTCATCACAGATCAACTTGTGGTTTCGCGCCTGCGGATAAGTCTTCTGAAACTGGCTTAGCCCCGCTTCGCTGTTGTCCACGATTGTGTATTGACTGGGGGTGATGTGGTCTTGAATATCCTGAAAAAAGCAACTGTTTGCACCGCCTAACTCGATGATGGAGCAATTGGTGGCGGAGTCTGCGTATTTACGGAAGCAGTCTATGATCTTCTTGCTAGTGATTTTTCTGGTGATGCTGGATGTTTTTGCCGGACTTTTGTAATAAGTTGCCCAGTCGGTTTTTCGGTCTGATTTCAAAGTATTGCTCCAGCGGCTGCTAAACACGAAGAGCCTCTGTAATGTGAAACTCAGCAAGAAGAGTACTGTTTCTGAAAACACTTTGGCTACGATCACAGGTATTCCCAGAGTCTTTACGAAAAGCGTGACCAGACTGTACGAGACGAGCATAAGTGAAAATACCAACACTGCATAACGAATCGCTTCGCGTGCCAGCGGTCCCTTCGAATGAAATACTAATGTGCGACCCAAGTTGAAATTGAAAATGCCTGCCGCGATCCGGCCTGTAAGCGTGCTCAGAAAGATGTATCCAGTGAAGTGGAAGGCTGCAGAGAAGACGATCGTGTCAATGACAAAGGTCACAAGCGATGAAAGCGAGAAGCGCAAAAACACTGAATAGACCCGCAGCGAATCCAACATCGGATTGAAATGAGAGCTTACGTTTCCGTCCAGATAGACAGTCTTAATTGGCACTTGTATGACTGTAAGTCCTCTCTGGCATGCTGAAACAAGCATCTCTAGCTCGAAATCATAATGCCTGCTTTTGAGACTGAGCAGCTCAGGCAAAAGCTCAGGGGGAACGGCACGCAACCCGGTTTGGGTGTCGAGAATGAGCTTGCCCATTAAAAGGTGGAAGATCCCGCGCGTTAAAATATTTCCAAAGAGGCTTCTCACAGGCATTTCTTTAGTGAGTGCACGCACACCTAGACAAAGAGAGTTAGGATGACGGGCCGCTTCATTTGCAATTCGCCTCACGTCTTCCGGAAGATGCTGCCCATCAGCATCCACGGTGACTAAGCCGCAATGAGCGAAGTTTCCCTGGAGCAAGAACTCAATTGCCGTTTTCAATGCGGCGCCTTTACCTTGATTGGTTCTATGTTCCAGGACGCGAACTCTGGTATTGCCTTTCAGCTTTGCAAACACAGCTGCATAATCCGGGCCTGAGCCGTCATCTACAACCACGATTAAAGGATAAGGATCGTCCAAAAGCTCATGCACCAGCTCTATAAGGGCGGGTGACGGACGGTATGCAGGTATCACGAGACAGGGAATCAAGAATGTATTCTCCGCTACAGGCTGTGTTGGCCGCTACTGAGGTATGCAGGCGATTGAATCAGGCGCCAACGTGAACAGCCGACCTTATCGAAAATTGTTTTGTATCCATTGTTCGTCAGCCATTCATCCGTTTCCTTATTGAATTGCACAGACTTAAAGAGCAGGAAGTTAGGCGAGTTCTTCGTAGCGCAGGTTTTTAATTGCGCTATTGAGGGCGGCGCAAACAACTCGCCTGACTGAAAGTATTTTCGCAGCTGGGGCAGCTGCTCCAATGTTAGATAATCTGTCGTGATTTTGCCCTTGAGGATGCCCTTGCTCTCAGCTGCATAGAGAACTTTATTGAGTTCCGGATCGGTGGCTCTGCTGAGCTTTTGGAATTGTGATTTTGCGATTCTCTTATCCGGAAATAGAGAGAACTGTAATCCGATTACTAAAGCCAAAGCACCTACAGTGAGAGCAAAGGCTCCCGGCCTTCCTTTAAGGGGAATTGAAATTTTCGGGACAAGGAACAGCAATAGCGCGTAGGGCACATACATAAACCAAGTCAATGCTAATTCACGCCAAAAGAGAGAATGAGAGATGTATTGCAGTGAGCCTTTCAAGCTGTGATTCGGCAATGCCATCACGAAAGCTGAGAGCGCTACAGCTAGAATGCTTCCCCAGCCTAATATAGCAAGAACGCGCCAACGCTTATCTGCAGTTCTGTTCAAGAGATCTGCCAGAACCAATACTCCGCAACTGGCGCAGTAAGCGATAAAAGGCATTAAAATGACCAACCCACGTGGATCGTAACTGAACCAAAATATCCAGATCAAAAAAAACGGAGCGACTACCGCAGCAAAAACGACTCTCCCCTGCCGATGAAAGCTGGATAAAACCACGAGCAATGCAAACATCCAGAATAAGGGGGCGATACGCGGAAGCTGAAGATTGGCAAGCATTTCCCAGGCGTGCCACCAGCGTTCTGCATAGGTTCGTCCCGCATGCATCGTTTGCGTAAGGTAGGGCAAGTTATTTGGTTCTAGCCCCGCCATTATTCTGTATTGCTTAATCACGTACCATGAGTTAAGGAAGAGGACGAGTGCTGTGCTCGATGATATTCTGCGCCAGAGATTTTTCCTGTCATTTCGAAATACGTGAAGGCCATACCAAATACAGGTTGCAACAAGAATATAAATGGCGCCTTGCTTTGAGAGAGAGGCGCCCGATGCAAAAACAAGTGGAAGTGTGACCAGCAGCTTGCTGTCTCTCTGCTTCTTAAGCTCAACCTGCAATATTGCGTAAAACGCTAAGAATGAGAAAAACGATGTAGGGAGTTCAACTAAACCCGAGGTGATGATGTCGTTTGCCCAGAAGAAACGGAGCGCCAGTGTGTAAATACTGACTGCAATGATCCAGCTTACTGCACGTGTTTTGACGAACAAGTCAAAAAGAAGAAGGACGATTGCCAAAGGGAATAAAGGCATGATTGCCTTAGCAAACATGGGAACGTCTCTGTTCTGCATCAAGAGATAGGAGATAGACCAGTTGGCAGGAAGCAATTGTGGATAATAGCTCGAATCCGCAACGGACTGGGTCTGCGCCCAGGCTATTGCCCAGCGATTCCAGGAGACGATGTCGTCCCAGTGATGAAAGACGGTGCCAAAGTTTGTGAGAAACAGGTGCGCGAACGAGAGAATGCTTGCCATAGAAAGAAGCAGTAATGAAAGTACGAAAATGGTTTTTGAAGATGTTCCTTCAATGAATGCATTGGCCGAAGGGACGCATAAATTTAGCTCGCTGTCCTCTTTTCTATTGAGCACAAACAACGTGAAGCATTCGGCAAAGATGAAAAATAGGACAATAGGTTTCGTATAGAAACCGACAGCTGCTAGCCCCAGGACGAGAAAATGATTGCAAATCAAGCTCAGTCCCATAATGTATACGGACCTCTCGAGCCAACTGCTTGTTTCTATCTTGAGCAGCTTTAAGCAAAGCAAGCCTGGCAGAAACAACATCTGGCAAAGCGAAATAAGTCCAAAGAAGAGCATCTGCTATCCATATATGGCGCCAACATCCCGAATCTAACACAACTCGTCAAGAGACGAATTAGGCTTGCTTAAGTCTCCAGCTTTAACGAATCGAAGCAGGCTCCCGGAGCTCTTTGCTAGCCGGTTTTCCTGCTTGCGCATCCAGCAATTTTGCCAGGCTCATAGTGGTTGAGAATTGCTCTTTGCGTTGAGCCTCGACTGCTTCTTCCAACCGAGCGATGAAGGCAGGAGGGACGGCATGCTTGCCGGCTATGCTTCGATAAGACGAAACAAGAACATTGGCGGCGGCCAGACGCGGGCGTTTATTGAAAAAGCGCACCCAGTGGCGAATCCGGAATGCCAGTGACTGTTTGCTCAAGGTTTCGAACATCATTTGCTCGTAAGCGCAGAGCACCTCCAGCGCATCTTTGAGAACTCTTTCAGTCCCTCTCCTGTAGAGAGGATCCGCAGTTCGTTTTGCAAAATTGGCGCGAGCCTGTTCGTATTGCTCGATTTTTTCTTCTGCTTTGAAGGCCAGATTGAGGGTGGACTCTGCATAGGCTCTGGCGTTCTTGCCGAATTGCAGTCTCTTTGGTTCGTCTTTCAAGAGAGTGATGATGGCATCCGACAGCGCTTCTGCTGATCGAGGCGGAACGATGATGCCGCGTTCGTTGTGGGCGGCATATTCGCCCATGCCACCGGCTGTGGTGGCGACCACCGGCTTGCCGCAAGCTAAGGCTTCGATGCAGGTGAAAGGCGCATTGTCGTACAGAGATGGCACCACGCAAACATCAGCCGAGCGCACATAATTGGCCATCTCGGTCAGTGGAATATGCGGAATGAAGGTGACTTTGGAGGCGCAATTATTTGCTTCCAGGCGCTTTTTCAGCCAGGCCAGCATGGAGCCTCCGCCGGGAGCAGCCTGAGTATCGGCGCCCACGCATACGAATTTGACATTGGGTACGGCTTTGACGATGGCCGGCATCGCTTCCACCAGATAATGGATGCCTTTGCGCTCCTCCAGACGTCCGGCGAAAAAGACGGTCAGATTGCCGTCGTCCTTCAGCGCGCGCAACCCTTCCGGTTTGAACTTATCGGTGTCGACCGGGTAGCGAACCACCCGGATGCGTTCCAAGGGATAACCTGTGTCTTCGGCAACGAAGCCGGCCAGATTGGCGCTGGGCGAAATCACTTGATCGGCAAGCAAGATGCCGACGCGCTCCAAAATGCAAATCAAGCGATTGTCGAATGTGGGCGTGACGCCGTGGAAACAATCCGAGATGAACTTAGAGTGAGGTGTGTGCAGTTGGACTACCAATGGCACTTCGCGCGTCATGGCGTGAAACAAGCCACCGGCCAGATGCTCGGGGGTTTCAACCACATCGAAGGGGCGCTCTTTGTGCAATTCCATGAAACGAACCCAGAGAGCCACGGTTGTTTTAATTACGTAGTGGCTGGCAGGCGCTGCTACAAGCAAAAGATTCAATTCATCAAGCAAATGCTTCCAGGCTACCCTGTGCACGGTCACACCGTCTTCTGAGGCGTCACGAGCACTGTCTCCTGCCGAAAGCGAGATCACTTCGACGTCGTGTCCGGCTCTTTTTAAGGCGTGGGCGATGTGGAAATTGAAGGCGCCGACGCCGCCCCAGCCCGTATCGGGCGGATATTCTCTGGAAATTAAACAGATTCTCATCGATTCCTCTTGAATCTTTGTCCGCTTAAAGCGTGTTTCAGAGGGCAATCTTATTCTAAAGATAGCCTTGTAGTCATGAGATCCAATTTACAGGCACGCCGGCGCGCGCCTGCACGCTCGCTCCAGTCTTCGTATCGGTCATATCCGGCCATGTCAGGCAGAACTTTTCAGAGAATTTCAGCTAGTCTTCCAGGTGTATCTTAAACAAGTAAACACAGGTGAACTTTGGATGATTCTTGTAACCGGCGGCGCCGGATATATCGGCAGTCAATTTGTTAGATACTACACGCGGTGCCGCCCCACTGAAAAGGTGGTTGTCCTCGACAATCTCGTCGAAGGGCATCTCGAGGCTATTGATGGGCTTTCCAGCGTGCATTTCGAGCGTGCCGATATCGGCGACTTTGACAGTGTCAAGAAAATTCTCGAAAAACATCGCATCGATGCGGTCGTGCATTTTGCCTCGTATTGTTATGTAGGCGAGTCGCAGGAAAATCCCAGCAAGTATTATCAAAACAACGTGGCCGGCTCCATAAGCTTGTTTCGAGCCATGGATGAATGCGCTGTCGGCAAGATCGTTTTCTCTTCCAGTTGTGCAACTTACGGTGTGCCCGAATACATGCCGATCAATGAAGTGCACCCGCAAAATCCTATCAATGTATATGGACAGACGAAGCTGCTTATTGAAAAAATTCTCTCCGGATACGCTGATACCAAAGGTTGGTCCTTTATCGCCTTGCGATATTTCAATGCAGCCGGCGCCGACAAAAGCGGATTAATAGGTGAAAGCCACGATCCGGAAACTCACATTATCCCTCTTGCTCTCAAGACCGCCCTGGGGGTAAAAGAGGAATTGAAAATATTCGGTGATGACTATGATACGCCGGACGGAAGTTGCGTTCGCGACTATATACATGTGGAGGATCTGGCCGCTGCCCATTTGCTCTCTCTGGAGAAATTGAACAGCCAAAAAGGCGGACAGTTCATCAATCTTGGTACTGCCTATGGTGCATCGGTTAAGGAAATTGTCAGCGTATGCGAAGATGTGACCGGCAAGAAAATCAAGCATTCTTTCAGCCCTCGCCGCTCGGGCGATCCGTCATTTCTGGTGGCCGATGCCTCAAAAGCGGCCAGTTATCTGGGCTGGAAGCCTGAGCACGATTTACGGTCGATTGTAGAGACGGCCTGGCAGTGGGAAAAACAAAAACGTTACTGAGTCTCTTCTCTTTGAAATTAATTTAACACTGGGATTGCCTTAGTCTGTCGCCTTCTTGCTCTTCATATATAGGGTTCCTAAGTGCCTCTAACTTAACTTGCCAACAAGTCCTTTAAAATCGTGCCGTCCAAGCGCTTAGAGCTTGGTGGTAGCCAAATTTCTCAAAACACGGATATGCCCCGCCGCACGGACATTGCCAAAATCCTCATCATAGGGTCTGGACCGATCAAAATCGGACAGGCCTGCGAGTTCGATTATTCCGGAACTCAGGCTTGTGCAGCGCTCAGGCAAGAGGGTTATGAGGTAGTCCTGGTCAATTCCAATCCGGCCACGATCATGACCGATCCTGATGTGGCTCAGAAGACTTATATAGAGCCGTTGACGCCTGAGTATGTAGAGGCTGTGATTGCCCGCGAAAGGCCGCAGGCTCTTTTGCCCACTATGGGCGGTCAAACTGCGCTCAATATCGCCGTTGCTTTGTCTGAAAGCGGCGTGTTGGATAAGTACAATGTTGAGCTGATCGGAGCGACAATGGAGGCGATTAAGGTCGCCGAAGATAGAGCGCTTTTCCGCAATTGCATGCTGGAAATCGGTGAGCCCGTACCGCGCTCTTTTATCGTTCACTCGCTGGACGATCTGGAAAAATTCAAAGACGAGATTCCCATACCCTGCATTATTCGTCCGGCATTCACTCTGGGCGGCACCGGCAGTGGTGCGGCGGGTGATTATGAAGAACTACTGGACAAATGCAGAATCGGACTGGCCGCCAGCCCGGTTAGTGAAGTGCTGATTGAAGAGAATATCAGTGGCTGGAAAGAAATTGAATTGGAGGTTGTGCGCGACAAGAAAGACAATTTCATTGTTGTCTGCGGCATAGAAAACCTGGATCCGATGGGCGTGCATACCGGTGATTCAATTACGGTCGCTCCCATACAAACCTTAAGCGATCGCGAGTATCAAGCCCTGAGAAATGCTGCTGCCAAAATCATCCGCGCTATCGGTGTGGATTGCGGAGGCTCCAATATTCAGTTTGCGGTTAATCCGGAAAATGGCGCTTACACTGTCATTGAGATGAATCCGCGTGTTTCGAGATCATCTGCCCTGGCCAGCAAAGCGACCGGATATCCGATTGCCAAAGTGGCGGCGAAATTGGCCTGTGGTTATACCCTTGATGAAATAACCAATGATGTTGCCGGCATATCGGCGTGCTTTGAGCCTTCCATCGATTATGTCGTGACCAAGATCCCGCGTTTCAACTTCGACAAGTTTTATGGAGCCAAAGACAATCTCGGCACCGAAATGCGCTCGGTCGGCGAAGTAATGGCTGTCGGTACGACATTTGCCGAGTCCATGCACAAGGCATTGCGCAGTCTGGAACTCAATCTTGCCGGTTATACCGAAATCCCCGGCCGCAGCGGAGCCGATGACAATCTATTGCAGCAACGCCTCAGCACTGCCACTCGCTATCGACTTACCGACATTGCCACCGCCTTCGCCCGCGGCTGGTCTGCCGAAAGAGTGCATAAGGAAACGCGCATCGATCCCTGGTTCCTCGACAGTTTGCAGCTTATTTGTGAAAGTGAAAAATGGGCAAGAAACACAATTTCAGAAACTTTCAATCACTCAGGATTGAACGGCTTGCTGAAAGAGTTTGAATCGGGTCTTTTGAAACAGTTGAAGCGCCAATATTTCAGCGACAGTCAGATCGTTTCATTCGTCAACGCGGCCGCCTGCTGCGAAGCCGTTTCAGAAGACGCTATCTATGCGCTTCGCCAGCGCCTCAATTTAATTCCTGTTTTCAAAGCTATCGACACCTGTGCAGGCGAATTTCCCACTCAGACCAATTACCTCTATTCGACTTTTGCCGAAGCGAGAGCCGAATACACTCCTCATGTCGGCAAGAAAGTCGTTATTCTCGGCAGCGGACCAAATCGCATCGGGCAAGCGATCGAATTCGACTATTGCTGCGTGCAAGCCAGCCTGGCTATTAAGGAACAGGGACTGCGCTCGATTATTGTCAATTGCAATCCGGAAACCGTTTCTACGGATTTTGATGTTTCGGATGTCCTCTATTTCGAGCCGCTAACTCTCGAGTCCGTCAGCAATATCTTGTCTCTGGAAAAACCGGATGGCGTGATCGTGCAATTCGGCGGTCAAACACCGCTCAACCTGGCAGAGAAGCTTGAGTCTCGTGGTTTCAAGATTCTCGGCACATCGGTAAAAGCGATAAAACTGGCAGAGGACCGCTCCAGTTTTCGCACGGTTTTATCCGAACTGGGTATCAGGCAGCCCGAGGGCGCCATAGTGCACACCCGTGATGAGGCTCTTAAAGCGGCACGCCTGCTCGGTTTTCCTGTGCTGCTCAGACCCAGTTTTGTGCTGGGCGGAAAAGCTATGCATATTGCCCGCTCGTCCAATCATTTGATGGAGCTGATCGATTCGATTTTCGCTGCCTCGCCTGATCAGCCTTTGCTCATCGATCGTTTCCTGCAGCATGCTGTAGAAATTGACGTGGACGCTCTGTCGGACGGAGAGACTACAATTCTGGCCGGCATCATGGAGCATGTTGAAGAAGCCGGCGTTCACTCCGGTGACAGTTCATGCGTTCTGCCTTCCGTCTCTCTTTCTGAAGAACTTAAGTCACGCATCACTGCCGCCACCGAAGCAATTGCCGAAAAGCTGAAAGTGAAAGGCTTGATGAATGTTCAATATGCGGTCAAAGACGGCGATCTTTATGTGCTGGAAGTCAATCCCCGCGCATCGCGGACGGTGCCCTTCGTTTCCAAGGCCACCGGTGTGCCCTGGGCAAAACTGGCCACTCGCGTGATCATGGGGCAGAAACTCAGTCAATTGAAACCGCTGATTCGGCCGGTGGAAAATGGCTATGCAGTCAAGTCGGTGGTCATACCTTTTGAAAGATTTGTCGATGCGCAAGTTTGCCTGGGACCGGAGATGCGCTCTACAGGCGAGGTGATGGGGCAAGGAGCCAGCTTTGCAGAAGCTTATGCGCGCGCTCAAATAGGCTCCGGAAAAGCGCTGCCCACTAGAGGACCAGTGCTTGTGGCCGCTTCCGAGCATCTTGTCGATGAAGCCTTGAAAGTGGTTGAAGTCTTTAGAAGGCACGGCAAAGATGTGATCGTCACGTCGGAGGTGGGCGATTGCATCGATCCTAATGATGCCGATGCCGAAATTGTCGATCTCACCAATTGGCGCCTGGAAGACATTGCCGTCTGGCTCAAGCAGGCTCATGTCAGCCGCGTCGTCAGTCTTTCGCCTTTCGATATTCTCTGTCCAGTACAGGCAAAAGTTAGAAGGGCGGCGGTCGGCCAGGGCATTCCCTTGAGCATGACCACTCGTGATGCCATTGGTGTCAGTCAGGCAGTCGAGGCCGTCTCCAAAATCACATTGAATTTGAAGAGCATTCAAGAGCGAATTGCACCAGCTGCCCAGGTTGATTTCGCCAAACCGGTGACGATGCCGGCTGGCACTGTGCTTGGTTGAGGAAAGAAGCCTGAGCCATGAAGACGAGTTGCGACCGGCGTGATGATTTCGCTATACGCGGATTGCTGCTTCTCGCCTGCTCGATAATTGCCGTCCTTCTTGCGGTTCTCCTGCCGGACGGCAAACCGTTCGCCGCTCAGGGATTTAACTGGTACGTAAATGCCGGACAGCATAATCTTTTCGCTGCCCGTCTGGCCTATGCCTTCTTTTGTCTTGCCATTAGCGCGGCAGCGTTCATGCATGCGAAATTCCGCGGTCAGCTCTCTCTGTTTTCTGAAACCAATGCAAAACTGATCCGAACAATTCTGGTTTTGACTTTGGGTTTCTTTGGCCTGGCCTCAATTTGCTTTTACGCAAAAGACCTCAGTGTTTCAATTTCGACGGCGGTGGTTTGCGTCGTTGTAATCAACTGCATAAAATTCTTGCCCGGCCGGGCCACTGTCATTCTGTCCATCTCTTTGACCATACTGGTTTTGTTGGTTACTGTGGTGCCGGGCTTATCGAGCGTTCCTGATTATTCATGGAATTATCCTGAGTCAATTGCCGACATAGAGTCGCACCAGGCTGTTTCCATTGCCGCCGATCAAAGATTGGCGCAAGGCATGAGACTGTTCGAATCGGTAGGGTCGCGTTATGGCGTGCTCTGGCAGTCGCTTCTGGGCGCCTGGACCAAGCTAGTAGGCCCTCTGACAGTGGGCGACGGGATCATGTTTACCAGATGGCTGCAGTCAATTTTCTTTTTTCTGGCTGCCGTTGCCTATTTGAAATTTGCCCGGCGCACGGCTCTTGCTGCCTGTGTGGCTGTGCTTTTCATAGCGCCCTGGATGGAGCTTCGCCAGATGCTTTTCATCTTTCCTCAGGTGACCGCCTGGCGCTATACCGGTTTTGTGGTTGCGCCGCTTCTAGTGATGGCTCTGGAGCGAATCAAGTCTCCTTTTGCCCCTTCTCTCCTTTTGGGAGTAACTGCTGCCCTGGCCTTATTGTCCGATTTTGCATCCGGCTCGGCAGTGACGGCCGGCCTCTTTGCCTATCTTGTTTTTCGCCGGGATAACCTGTCCATCGCCCGCTCGTTGATGCTGTTTTTGGGCGGCATGCTGGCTGCCTTTGCCGTTTATTTTTGCCTCTTCGCTTTTATTTTTGGCTATATCCCGTCGCTTAAAGCGGGCCTCAGCGAATTGAAAATGACGCTCTGGGATTGCGCGGGCGGGACAGCACCGGCGCTCGGTTATCAGTTCGATCCGTTGGCCATTTTGATACTGATTCACACGTCCTACGGTTTGCTCAAACTTCTGGCCGCCGGCCCGCGCTCTCTGGCGCTCAGAGACGCGCTTCGATTGTGCATTTATGTGATTTCGCTTTGCTGGTTCGTTCATTACGTGAATGAGCCCAATACTTATGCTCTGCGCGCCTGCCGCGTTCTTTATGGATTCCTTTTGATAGATCTGCTGCGCACACTCATCCTTACCTGGAAAAGCAAAAGGGAAAGAGCGGAGCCTGTCTGGGTGCTGAATTTGATTCTGGTCTCAGTGATCATTCCGGCCGCTGCTCTATCCTACAAGCCTGCCGCCGAGCGCATGTTCGTCAGTCGTTCTCAGGACAAGGGACCTGAGAAAATGCTGGTTTCAGGCGTTTATCTTTCTGACGCGGTCGGAAAGGCCCTTTTGGAAAAGGCGCAATTTATTGCCAAGGCGGCAGCCAATGGACCAGTTGTCTACATTACAGCTGACGGCTCATTTGTGCCGAAGCTTGCCGGTGTCTCGTCGCTTTCGCCACTTACTGATCCTTACAGCGAGCTGATTTTTTCCAGACAAAGTGAAATGTACATTCAGGCGATAAATAAGCTGGACAAAAAAATGGTTTACGTCGATGCGCCTGATTTCATTACCGCCCAAGGTGTATCAAGGCGCAGTTGCCTTGAGTATTTGCGGGTGCTTCTGGCGCGCACATATGTGCTTACAGACAGCCAGAGCGGATGGCAGATCTGGGTTTTAAAAGACAAGAATAAGCCTATTTGATTATCTCGAGAATGAGAGCACGGTCTGCGCCCACCACATTTGCCGATATATTCAGGGTATTGATGCCCTTTTGGCGTGATTCAGGTAGCTTCCATTTAAGCCACGAGCCTTTCTTTTGACCCAGTGCGAACATTTCTCCGTCGTCGAAATGTTTGGCCGCATCCACATTGGTGACATACACAGAAGCACCTTTCAAGCCGTTTCCGCCCAGAGAGATCTCTTTTGCATCGACCGGCAATTCCAAATTCAGCTCGATGAAAGGTTTTCTCAAAGGCATAAAACGGAAGTCGTCAGCGCTAAATGGATAGACAATGACAAATTTGTTGTCGCCGCCTGGCTGAAACTGCAGATCTGGTGGAATCGTATCGTTGATGTTGATCGCAGATATTGCTTTCTCTGTTTTTTTTGCGCCCAGTATTTGCGGAAAGTCCTTTTCCAGAATATTGGCCGCGTGTGTTGCATATGCGTAAGTGGAAAAGCGGTTCGGATGGGCATTGGCTGGGTTGACGCCGAACCAGAGAACCCCTTTTTTGCTGAGATTGTCTTCGCCCTGGGCGGCTTTTATCCAGGTGTCGTAGCTGTTTTCAACACGCACTTTACGGTCCTGGAAGGTTTTGACCACTTTGGGAAAAACACGGTCGTAGTGCGCTTTGATTTGATCGAAATCGAGTTTGCCCGGGCATTCATAAGGCAAAAGCAAAAAGAAAGAGGGGATCGACAGACTGTTCAAATAATCGGCCGTGCGATCGATAGTTTTACTGTACATCGACCAGTTCTCACCAGTGAGCAGACCGGCCTCCCAGTTGGGAGGATTTTCTTCGCTGAATTCGCCCGTGCGCGTTTTGCGCAGATAAGCGTCGTGCAGCGCGATCAGCTGATGAGAAAGATGGGGAAAAAGTCCCTTGAGCGCTTCCAAAATTCCGTTCTGCCGGTGCGGGCGGAAGAGCAGCTTTTGCTCGAAATCCTTATTCTCTAGTCTGGACATTTCATCTGCATCATTTGGAATATATCCCCAAATGACCAGGTCGGGTTTGAATTTCGGTATGACCTTTTTGGCCACGTCCAGCTCGAGCCTGGTATTTATGCCTTGCATTCCGGCCGCAATCACTTCGACGTCCTTGTAGCCGCGCCGCGTCAGTTCGCGTGCCAGTTGCCGCCACCAGATATCGTTCATGTTGTTATAGCCGTGACCCCAGATGAAGGAGTCACCCAGAACAAGAATGCGATGGCTCCTGGGCGATTTCTCGCTCACCGGCCAATGCTTGGAATGCCAGACAGGATTATGGTTGAGCTCCGACATGTTGCGTGCATGAGCCCAGTAATAGATGAATTGGTCTTCCTCATCCCAGCTTTGCGAGACGATTTTGCCCTGGTCTTCCAGGGCAGGAATTATCAATCTGTCTAAAACAGCAGCAAAGACGACCAGCATGCCCAGGGAAAGCACGAAATAGGCCAGGCTCAGTTGCGGAAAAAGGCGAGACTGAGTATCTCGCAATAAGGATTTCGATTTTTTCTCGACCGGCTTCTCGTCTACGACTGCGTTCAAGGCAAGCTTCCTTTGGGCGGCGTTGTGCTGCCATGCCAAGTATTCTACCGGCGCTGCCTGTTTGGTACGTTAGGCGAACCTAAAGATAGGAATGTGATCGATATTAGCGACATATGACATCTTTTTAATTGACTGCCGGTTAGGCAGCGAGCTTTGCCAATTAGCACTGGAAAGACCATGTAAACCCTTACTAAACCTAACTAATGCACGCTGTTGGTCATTGCCCCCTTGTGAAGTGCTATAAGTGTTGAGGATAAAAGGGTCCGGGATTCCAATGAACTCGACTTTAGCTCGCTCAAATTCAGTTTCTGTTCGCAGAAAAGCAACCGCCGTTTCATTTTCGGCGGTCATCACTTTATATAACGAAGAAGGCAATATCGAGCCCTTAACTCGCTCGCTTATCGCTTCATTTCGCGAGCATATGAAGGGGATACCCTTTGAATTGGTTCTGGTCATTAATGGATCTGAGGACAGGACCGGAGAGATTGCCCTCGAACTGGAAAAGGAATTTGACGAATTGACGCTCGTCATAGTCAAGAAAAACCGTGGCTATGGCGGCGGCACCCTGGCTGGACTGGACAATGCCCGCGGTGACGTGGTCGGCTTTTTGGACGGGGATCAGCAAGTTGCCGCAGAAGACGTGGCGCGTGTATTCAGTGCCTGCATCAATGAATCGCACGACTTAGTGAAGATTCTTCGCGTGGTCCGCAAAGACGGCCCGCTGAGAGTTTTTCAAAGCCGCTGTTTCAATACTCTTTTCCGCTTGATGTTCGGCGGCAGCAGCCTGGACGTGAATAGCAAGCCGAAAGTCTTGAAGCGCCATGCACTGGAAAGAATGAATCTCAGATCGACTGACTGGTTCCTTGATGCTGAGGTGATGATTGAAGCCGTTCGGCTCAATCTGTCAGTTTTGGAAATCCCTGTGGTCTGGCAAGAGAGAGAGCACGGTACATCAAATATACGGCTTTCCAGTGCGGTTGAGTTTTTCAAAAACATGATCAGGTATAAATTTAGATATGGCAAAAAGTAATTCGGCAAAAGTTGTTCTTTTGGCAGGCGGGCAAGGGCTGCGCATGCGCGAAGAAACCGAGAGCAGGCCAAAACCGATGGTGGAGGTGGCCGGACAGCCAATCATGGTGCATATCATGCGCCAGTACGCCAGCTACGGATTCAAGGACTTCGTCATTTGCCTGGGCTATCGCGGCGACTTTATCAAAAAATACTTTCTCGATTTCCATTTTCTGGCCAGCGATTTTTCCGTCAATCTTGGCTCCGCCGGCGGCGCCACATTTCATGGAGATATCGAGGAAGCGGACTGGTCCGTGACCTTGGCCGATACTGGTCTCAGTTCTGAGACCGGCAGCCGCTTCAAGCAGATACAAAAGTATGTGAAAAACGCCGATCTGGTTATGCTCACATATGGTGATGGTCTGGCCAATGTGGATATCGCCAAACTGGTCGAATTCCATCAATCGCATGGAAAGATTGGCACGGTGACAGGAGTTTTGCCGCCTTCTCCTTTCGGTGAGATGAAACTTTCCGGCAACGCAGTAGAAGTATTTCAAGAAAAACCCAATCATGATGACAAGTTCATCAATGGTGGATTCTTTGTATTCGACCAGCGCATCTTCAATTATGTAAGTGATGCTCCTAATTGCAGTCTGGAAAGAGACTGCCTGAAAAACGTGGCTGCCGACGGCGAACTGATGATGTTCCGTCACGATGGATTCTGGCAATGCCTGGACACACAGCGCGACCTGGTCCAGTTCCAAAAATTATTGGCGAGCGGTAAAGCGCCCTGGCTGACTGAACGCGCTTTATTGACACCGGGGCAAGCTCCTCAGCCGGCGACAATGTTCCAAAATCAACCGATCAGCTTCGCTCCGCCCGGCACTTCAACCTAATAGTCTGCTTGTAGCCGCCGCCTTGCAGGCGGCATTTGCGCAGTAAACAGGGCAGCGAATTGGCGAAGACGATCGATCGCCAAACTAAATTCGCGCCTGCAAGGCGCGCGCTACAAAATTCAGCTTTAAGAAACGCCGGCTACGTCCGCGCCTGCCTTAACCAGATCTTTGTACCAGCTTAAGCTCTCTTCCAGTCCCGCTTTGAAATCGTATTGCGGCTTCCATCCGAGCACTTTGTTGATCTTGGTGGCATCCAGAAACTGCTCTTCGATTTCTCGTGTTGCCGTACCTTGAATGATCGGCTTGAGGTCCTCTCTGCCTGTGACGGCAAGAATCTTGTCTACGCATTCCAGAACCGACATCGGAGCTTGATTGCTGATGTTGAAAGCTTCGCCGTGCACGGAAGCATCCGTCCACATGCGCTCTGAAAGCATCAGGTAAGCATTGACTGCGTCTTTTATATAGAGATAGTCGCGCACAGGCTTGCCGTTCGAGCGAATCGTCACCGGCTCGTTTTTGAACACATGGGTGAGCGTATCGGGCACAATGCGACTGAGATTGAGATCGCCTGCTCCGAAAAGATTGCCACAGCGGGTAATGCACACAGGCACTTTGTAAGACAGATAATAACTGCGAGCGATCAAATCGGCGCAGCTTTTAGAAACGTCATAAGGGAAACGTCCTTGCATCGGCGCATCTTCCATATAAGGAAGAATCTCTTGATCGCCGTAGGCTTTGTCCGATGAGGCCAGGATTATGCCGCGCAGACGCCTGTCTTCAACATCATTGGTCTGTCCGAGCAAGCGCGCTGTTTCAAGAACATTCCATGTCCCTTCGATATTCGACTTGAATGTACCAATCGGATCGCGGCTGGCGATGCCGACAATGCTCTGAGCGGCCAGGTGATAGATGAATTCAATTTTTCGATCGCGAACAATGTTCATGAGCAAATCGAGATCTTCGATGGTGCCTTCGATCAGCTCCGCGTCCGCTTTCAGCTCGTGAATCATCGACTCCGGCTTGTATTCGCGGTCAATGCCGACGACATTGGCGCCTTTCTGCACCAGTGTCCTGCTCAGCCAGCCTCCCAGGAAGCCAGCGCAGCCCGTGACTAGAACATTTTTTTCTTGAAACATCCGTCCTCGTCGTCTCTATTGTCTGTAAAACGGCAATTATAGGAGAGAAGCGCCGCTTTCATCCAAATAGAGGAGGCAAAGAGAGTCTTTGGCTTCCTAATTCTACCTAATCCAGCCGGCGGTAATGTCTCAAAGCGCCCATTTAAGGCAGGTTTGAAGCTGTCGGCTCCAGACTGGAGCGGGCCGAAATTAACCATCTTTCAACCTGAAGGGACTCTTGCTTGAGAGTCCAAGTCGCATTTTGCGAGTTTTCAACAGCGCTAAAATACTAGGATTGAAGGCGGATCACCTGGATGTTTGAAAAACCGATCAGTTGCTTTGCCGGCTTGTCGGCGCAAAAGAAAGACGGCATCTGCATTCTGGCCCTGACTATTTGCTGCTTGCTTTTCTTCTTTCCGGTTGTCTTTTGCGGGCAATCCGTCAGTCGGGTTGTCAATCTGGTCAACCAGGACTTTCTCTTTCACTACACTGCCACCTGCCCGCCATCGGCTTACGATGTGGCTCTTGCCTGGATGAAGGTTGACAATTACCTGTTCACGGCCGGGTTGTGGAGGCAAGGAATTTTGCCCTTTTGGAATCCCTATAGCGGTGCCGGGTCGCCTCATCTGGGCGAGCTGCAGGCTATTGTGCTTTCGCCCTGGATGCCATTCTATGTCCTCTCTCCGACCATCCAGATGCACAATTATCTTCTGGTTGCCCAGCAAATCCTGGGCACCTGCGGCCTGTATCTGGCCGCCCGGGCCCTTGGTTTGACACGCTATGCAGCCTGTTTTGCGGCCCTTGCCCACTTGTTTTGCGCGCACCAGTTGTGGCGGCAAGAGCTGCAAATGAATTACTACTTTTACCCGCCTTTGATCTGGTCTTTCATTCGTCTTCAACAGACAAGAGACTTTCTCTGGGCTCTGGGCGCCGGATTGTTTTGCGCCGCCACCATCCTCTCCGGCGATGCGCAAGTCAGCCTTTTGTGTATCGGCACTGCCAGTTTTTTCTTTGTTGCCACATGCTTTCTGGATCAGCCCCCGGGCTTCTCCCTGCGCTCACGTCTAATCTCTTCTTTCTTTTTGGTATTAGCAGGACTGAACGCCCTTTGTTTCTCGGCTCCGGTGCTTTTGTCTTTTGTCGAATATATAAAATGTGGTGCTTTATCGAAGCATTCAACTTATTACTCTGTAGGCGCTGTGGCGCCCTGGGAAAGCCTGCTGTATACGCTTGTCCATCCTGGGTTCGGAGGCGCTTCGCTTTACACCGGCTGCCTCACTTTGCCCCTGGCGGCCCTGTCATTTTTTGCCCTGAAGGTTCGCAAGAAATACTATTTGAGCGTTTTACTGACTACCGTCATTGCTTTCATGGGGGCGTCGCGCACGGGATTTTTCCCGCTTTTCGATCGGGTCTTCGATTTGATGGGTTGCTCTCGTTTTGAAGGCATGGAGCCTTTTGTCGTCTTCTTGTGTTTGCTTCTTGCCTATGGTCTGGAAGAACTGGCTGCCTCAGACGCCGCTTCCAAAACAGCCAGAATTGCCACTTTTACAATTGCCTGTGTGATAGCCGGCGGGGCGCCGATGCTTCTTTCGATCAATCATTTCGATCTGCACAAATATAGTTTTGATATGCATATTGAAGAGTATGCATTTCAAGCCAATCTCTGGCGTATTGACGTGGCCATTCTTTTGGCGATGGGCGCGCTCTATCTTGTTTGTGCCCTGGGCAAAAGCGGGCGGGCTCTGGTGCTTGTCCTGGCGGCAGTGCTTTTGAATTCAGTCAGTGAGTGCCAGGCCTCAACAAAAGCCTTGCCCATACAACCGAAATTCAAATACCGACTTTTCGAGCCGCTCACATTCCTTTCTCAAAAGCCGGAGACCCGTGTGGTTCCGGTGGGCTACAACCTGTTTCACCCCAACACCAATTTTGTCTATCGTATATGCTCTCTGGCCTTGCATGGACCGATTGCCCCCTTGCGCATACACGAGTTCATCAACGCGGCAGGCGGCGCCGCCGACCCGTTCAATTCCGTCTTCCCTTGGGGCACTTTTCCGCGCTTGATTGACCTGGCCAGCATCAATTATTTGATCAGTTTGGTGCCGGTCCGATCAGCCGATGAGCCTTATACTACCGCTCAGCAATTGCCGGCGCCTGTTTCATTCAAAGGCACAGGCGATCTGAAATTGCTGGACGCAAAGGTCGAATATGACAGCGTCAAAAGCGAATTTGGCGGTTATTTAGATTGGCAAATCGGCAACGGACTGGGAGAAAAATACAACTTTCTTATTTCTGTTGGCGATCAAAATGGAAAAACATTCTGGACGGGCGGTCCTTATTACGTCAGGGAGCGGGCTTATTCCACAGTCGACTCGCGTAAAGAAGGATTCAGTCACGTACCGCTCAAGGGTCTTATCACTGCCAATGTCCCTGAAGGCAAAGATTTTGTCGTGGGCATCTACCTGCAAAATGCTGACATGAAGGTGCTTGTGCCGCAGCAGAGCGGACTGAAAAGCAGCAAAGATTTGAATTTGATTGGGCTTGGCACCTTCAAGAAGACGAGCACAAAGTCTGCCGGCAAGAGTAGATTTAAGCTGGTGAGCGAGATGCCCTATACGTACATCAGGGTCTATGAAAACCAGAATGCGCTGCCCAGAGCTTATATTGTCCATGAGACCTTAGAAGCAAAATCGAACACGCAGGCTCTGTCTCTCATCCAGGCGCCGACCTTTGCGCCTCAATTGCAGGCGGTCGTAGAAGAAAAAACAATTAGCCTGGAAAAAGGCAAAGACGGCCTGAGCGATCAGGTGAAATACTCTCGCCCTGACGTCAATACTGTCTCACTGGACGTAATGGCGGCTTCGAAAGGATTTCTTGTCCTCACCGATCAGTTTTACCCGGGTTGGCATGTTCTCGTAGACGGTGTGGAAAAGCCTTTGCATAGAGCCAATTTCTTATTCAAAGGCGTGCCTGTAGAGGCCGGGCGGCACAAGGTCGTCTTTTATTACCAGCCCACCTACCTGGTCGCCGGTCTTATCCTCCTTATTCTGGGCGCGCTGGCCAATGCGGCAGCGTATGTATTTAGGAAGCAAAAACAAAAGAGAAACGGCGATGAAAGCGTCGCGGCTGCCTAATTTTTTACTAATCTGCTTCTGAAATCCTTCTCTAGTACTCGAATTTCGGCGCATTTCAAGGTGTTCGGCGAGTAACGAAATTAACCGCCTTTCAACCTGATAATTCGGTAAGTACTGGGCCCGAGGCTACGGACTATCATTATGGGCGCTGCTTCTAGGCAGTATATCCGCCCTCTGGGAGCCACTTTTGATGACCGGAAAAACTCGAATACTGGGTATCTCCGCCTATTACCACGACTCAGCTGCCTGCCTGGTCGAAGATGGCGTCATCGTTGCAGCCGCCCAGGAAGAAAGGTTCACTCGTATAAAAGGTGATTCTGGATTCCCGCATAATGCGGTGGGCTTTTGTCTTGAGGCTGGCGGAATCACGGAAAAGGATGTCGACTATGTCGTCTTCTACGAGAATCCATACGCTAAATTTGACCGCCTGCTCACCACCTACCATGCCACCGTTCCGGCCAGCCTGCCTTCATACCTGCGCAGCCTGCCCGTCTGGCTGACGCAAAAGCTCTGGATGCGCCGCCAGATTTCTGAGGAATTGGGCGTCAAAAAGCACGTCTATTTCTGCGACCACCATCTCTCTCATGCTGCCAGCGCATTTTTTCCGTCGCCTTTTGAAGAGTCGGCGATCCTCACAGTCGACGGTGTTGGTGAATGGTCGACAACTACTTATGGCGTCGGAGCCGGCAATGACGTCAAACTCCTCAAACATATTCGCTTTCCCAATTCGCTGGGGCTCTTGTATTCGGCATTTACTTATTACACCGGATTCAAAATCAACAGTGGTGAATACAAGCTCATGGGGCTGGCTCCTTACGGTAAGCCGATTTACGCCGAGATGATTAAGGACAAACTGATCTCAGTCGATCAAGAAGGAGCAATTGCGCTCAATCAAAATTATTTCGACTATGTCGGTGGTCTGACTATGACCAATGAGCGTTTCAATAAACTTTTCGGCGGACCGGCCCGTGAGCCGGAGTCGCTCATCACCCAGAAAGAAATGGACATTGCCGCCAGTATTCAGAAGGTCTTGAACGATGTACTGATCATTATGGCGCGCCATGTAAGAAATGTGACCGGCAAAAAGCATCTCGTCCTGGCCGGCGGCGTAGCACTGAATGTGGTATCAACAGGTTTGCTTTCGCGTCAAGGTATTTTCGACGAAATCTGGATCCAGCCGGCGGCTGGGGACGCAGGAGGGGCACTGGGAGCCTGTCTGTGGATGTGGCATCAAGTGCTCAATCAAAAGCGAGCTGTGCAAAAACCGGATGCCATGGCCGGTGCTTTTCTGGGACTGGAAATCCCCTCTTATTCGGACGAGGATGATGCGGTTTTGCGCCGCATGGGTGCCGTCTGGCAGGAATTTGATGACGAGCAATTGCAGGAAAAAATTGCCGAATCAATCGATAAAGGCGAGATTGTGGCCGTGGCCAGGGGGCGTGCTGAATTCGGTCCGCGTGCTCTGGGCAGCCGCTCCATCCTGGCCGATGCCCGCAGCCAGAAAATGCAGAGTCACCTCAATTTGCAGGTGAAATTCAGAGAGAGTTTCCGCCCGTTTGCACCCATGGTTCTGGCTGAAGATTCTGAAGAATACTTCGATGTTCGCCAGGAAAGTCCATATATGCTGCTCTGCTATCCGGTCAAGGAATCTCAGCGCCTGGCCGTCAAGGACGAAGGGCTGTTCGGTATCGACCTGCTCAAGCAGCCGCGTTCGCTTCTGCCTGCTGTCACTCACGTCGACTATTCGGCCCGCGTACAGACCATCGACCGTGAGAGAAATCCTTTCATACATTCAGTAATCAGCCGCTTCAAACGTCTGTCCGGCTGCTCCGTTATCGTCAACACTTCATTTAACGTGCGTGGCGAACCGATAGTAAATACGGCCGAAGACGCCTACCGCTGCTTTATGGCAACGGAGATGGATTGTCTGGTCGTCGGCAACAGATTCTTCCGCAGAGAGGAGCAACAGCAAAAGCCGTTGTCCGAAGAATAAAGAACCGCCTGGTTTTTGTTGTTAGTCCTTGCCTAAGAGTGCATTGATTGACAAAGCCGGATTGGCGCCTCTGGCCCAGGTGTCATCGCGTCAGGCTAAAGGTTCCGCCCATGTGAGCGGATACATAAAGCGCTTGCAACTGCGCAAGCAGCATCAGGAGCTAAAGAACAACGTCATTTTTGGCTTGACTCTAGGCTGGGTTTTCGCTCTCATGGGCGCTTTCAAGACCTGGATTCTTCTGGAAGGCGGCATGGCGCCGGTGCTTTTGTTTGTCGGCCTGGCTTTTCTTGCCACTACCCTGACGGCACCCGGTTTGATGATTTATCCACATCGAATCATGAAAGGCATTGCCACTTTTGTAGGCACCAATCTTTTTAAAGGGGTGCTTACTGTCATTTACTTTCTCACCATTTTGCCGGCCGGATTGGTTTATCAAAAGAAAAACAATCACGAACCCTTTTATTCATGGTCGGAGCAAAAACCGGCCCGCATCGAAGGCTGGGCGGACAAGCATGCCTCCGATGAAAACGGCGGCACCACTCAGTATGTGATGCCCTCATGGTTGCAGCCTCTGCAGGTAGTCACCTATTTTGCCAGGCACAGCACCTTGCTCTTCCTGCCCTGCTTGATCGTCCTTCTTATGCTGGGCTTGATTGGCATCTTCGTACAGAGCAGTGCGCTGGCTCCTTTCATTTACACATTGTTCTAAAACAAGTTTCTGAGGAAACACTCTTGCTTGATGTAGTCGCCGAGCGAAAATCAGTTGATGCAGTGCCCAGACATCTACCCAGGCGCAGCGTGGTGCCCCTGGTCTTTGGCTATTTTTTCGTCTCTCTGGCGATTGTGGTAGCCGGCATCTTTGCTCTTGATCGCTGGATTATTCCCAGCCTCGAGAATTCAGGACAGCTGGAGTCTTATCTCTGGGCTGACGAAAATCATAAGCTCAATCACTTCACTTATTTGAAAAATGAAGCCCGAAAGACGGATGCTGTCTGGCGCTCACAATACCTGCCAGTGACGGCCGAGCATGCGGGCAAAAAACGAATAATGGTGGTTGGCGACTCATTTGTCTGGGGCGACGGCTCTAATAATGTCAACGATCTCTGGTGGCGCCAGCTGGATTGTGAATTGAAACGGCGCGGTTACAATGATGTGGAAGTGATTGCCGCCGGGCTCAATGGTGCCAGCACGAGAGAGGAATCGGGCTGGCTGCACTCGCTTTTGCCGAAATACAAACCTGATCTGGTTGTCCTTGGCTATGTCACCAACGATCCTGACGAAAAGCAGGCGGACGGCAGACCTTATGTGCGTATGCTGTCGAAAGAATTGAAGGATGATGATTTTCTCCTTTCCAAATTGAATGGACTGCTTCCTAATTTGACCGGGCAGCTCAGGCAGATTCGCAAATTGGCACGGCAAGCGCAGGTTAGCGAAAAATCCGGCGCTCTCGAGTATGCCGATTGGGAATTGGCAATCCTGACTGGCGACAATTTCAAGGCCTACGATAAAACCGTCACTGATCTGGCTGCCTATCTGAAAGCGGCTCATGTACCAGCTTTTATCGTGGCGCTGCCGGCTGGATTTCAAAATAAAACCAAAGAAAACACTGCTTCTCAGGGCAACTTTTTTGAAAGTGTAAGAGCATACAATTCCTGCCGCTTTGAAAAGGTGAAGCCGGTCTTTGCCCACCACGGACTGAATTTTGTCGATACGGCAAAGGACTTCGCTGAAGCCGCTTCTCAAGATCCGCTTTTGAAATCGAGCAATTCGGCATTGAGGCTGGGCATCAATCCGGGCAACGGCCATCCGGGCCCATTTTCAACCCACTTTTATGCGGTTTCCGCAGCCAACACAATCGAACACGATTTCCCGGCCGTGCTTTCAGAAAAGACCGGCATATCAAAGCCGGCCGCGGTTGCAATCAACGATTGCATGCCGCCTTACATGAACGCCAGAGCCGACGAAAAGTCTCCCGGCAGTTTCGATTTTACCTATCCTCCGGATCAAAGCGAGCATACTCTCTACATGCCACTGCGCCGCAGGCACGTGCAGTTGTCTCTGGCTGAGCCTGTGGCGGTGCAAAAAATTGAAATCACCGGTGTAAATCTGTCTGCAGCCCAAATTTACTTGAGCTTTTTCGACGATCGCCTCGGCTATGCTCCCGGTACTTTCAGTGAGCTGCCCTTGAAAAAAGGCAATCGGCTTTCCTGGAATATCCCGGGCTCAAGCAAGCTCAATGCGCTCAAACTGAGAGCCAGGTTCCAAGGCGTTAATCAGTCTTTAAAGATAAGGTTCTATCCGGCTCACTAGTTTTTCAAGATCTGGCTTTCCGTCAGTGGCAAGATAGATATCTCGACTGTCGGCGCCGACGTCAGCAATGATTTGGCCATTTCTCGAGCCTGCACCCTGAGTTCCGGCACAGCGATTGATTCTCCGCGCAGACCGAGTGTGGCCAGTCCAAGCGCATAGATGACTTTGCTTGGTTTCATTTGCCGGTCCAATACCGCACCGTCAGTGCGGACATTGATACCCAAACCGGTTGGGTGGGCTTGCACGAGCCCGCGCGTGATCAGTGACTGCGCCAGTGTACTTTTGGCTTTGCGAAAATCGGAAGAATAGCCCGAGCAATTAAGCAAAAGACCAACTTTGAGTTGCTCTGGTTGCCCGCCGCCTCTGGGCATAATTGTGGCAATCAAAGCCTGGGAAGTTTCGTTGACGCTGTAAAGCCGACCGGCCAGTACCTTAATGCGCCCGCCCTGCAACAGTTCATTTATTTCCGAAGAAACCTCAGGCGCCATGCGATGACGGTGCACATCCCAATAGCTGCGCAAGTGTCTCAAGAAGCGTTTTTTCTGCTTGTCGTTTAAGGCCGCCCAGAGGCTTTGAGAATGCGGACGCAACAGATCAATGACCTGGCGCCAGTCACTTACTTCCATTTTTACACTGGAGGCATTGTCAAACAGATGCTCGAAAGATCCGCTTCTAATCGAATCTTTCACGGCTTTGAAAAGGAGATTCAAATCGCCGTAGAGGTCTTGCTTCAACTCAGTCTGAGCAAAAGCGGGCAGAGAGCTTTTCGAATGTGAGCGCGGCAAGAGTCCATGGCGAGAGACTGCATATATGGTGCCCTGGAAGCCGGCGTTGACCAGTTCGAGCGCCTTGTCGACCATAGTCATACCCGTGCCAATCAGAAGCACGTCACCGCCTGTAGTGCAAAAATCTCGATTACTGGCAGCCCAGGGATTATCGATATATCTCTCGGAAAGTGCGATGCCATGCGAGATTCCACTTGGTGTGCAGGGGTTGAAATTGCCTGTGGACAAGACTACTTTATCGGCTACGACTACGTCACCGTTTGCCAGTTTGATCACGGCTTTGCTTTCGTCCTGAATCAGTTTTACAGAAAGTGCCTCATCGGTTATTCTCTCGAAAACTACACTGGATGGGAGATTTTTCAACGCCGACGCGAGGATGCTGTCTATATATTCTCCATACAAGCTGCGGCTCAGGAAGGAAGACTCGCTTACCTGAATATTCCTGCTTTTGGCCCATTTGAGAAAATGCAGGGGTTGATCGGCAAAAGCGCTCATGCGCCCGGCTGGAACATTGAGCAGGTGTTTTGAAAATTCGGTTGAGTAGGCTATCCCTCGACCAGCCTTTTCTCTAGATTCGATAAGTACAATTTTGAGCTGATTATGAGCTTGTTTAATGAGATTTACGGCAGTCAAAGTGCCGGTAAAACCTCCACCAATGATAGCTACAGTAATCATATAAAAACCTGCGCAGTTGAGTGCTCTTGGCTGACCTAGCGGCTTTTGGCCGGTCCTGCAAGCGCTTCTTCTCGTGAGCTTTCCATCGTCTCTTTGGCAGCATTGGCATCAAATGCTTTGCCCAGTCTTTCTTGCACCAGGTAGGTGGGGCGACCGCGCAGCTCTTCCAGTGCGGTCGAAAGGTACATGGCGACAAGCCCGACTGCCATTACCTGCACTCCAGAAAGCAGTATCAAGGCGGCTGTCACGAAGACATAGGGCTGTTGTGCAGGGGCTGCAAATAATCCAGCTGCCAGAGTGGCGAGACCCAGTAAACCCAAGATTGCCCCGGCTACCGGGATCAAAAACAAGGGCGCCACGCTGAAGGCGAGGATGCCGTCAAATGCCAATTGCAACAACTTTCTAATTGTATAAGTGGTCTCACCGATCTCGCGGGCACCACGATTGATGGCAATGCCGACTTGCTTGAAGCCCAGCCAGGGAACCAGACCGCGCAAGAAGCGTTTCTTTTCCGGCAGTCTGCTGAGCGCCTCGACGACCATTCTGTCCATGAGGCGGAAGTCGCCCGTATCGCGCGGAATTTCTACTGCCGATACGGATGCCAAAATACGATAGTAAAGAAAGGCGAAAAGGCGCTTGGGCAGGGTGTCTTTTCTAGTGGAGCGGGTGGCATAAACAACGTCATAACCGCGGCGCCAGAGTTCCATCATTTGCGGAATCAATTCCGGCGGGTCTTGCAAATCGGAGTCCATATTGACCACGGCGCGGCCGTCGGAATGGTCCATCCCAGCTGTAATGGCGGCCTGCTGACCGAAATTGCGCGAGAGGTTGATCAGTTTTACATAGGGAAATTCCAGGGCGATTTCTCTGAGCGCCCGCGCTGTAGTCTCTTTTGAGCCATCGTTCACAAATACGACTTCGTATTTGATGGCAACCGCCAGAAGCACTTCTTCCAGGCGCTGCAGAAGCCGGATCAAATTGCGCGGGTCTTCGTTGTAAACAGCGACTACTACTGATAAGTCGAGCGTTGCCACTAGCGTGTTTCCGAACTGAGAAGATTTGAGAGACTACTCTCAACAACCGTCGAATTGTCGTACAAATTCAAGGTTCAGGTCAACTTGTCAGCTTCTAATGTCAAGATGCGACTTGGATGGAAAACCAGGCGCTGGTCAGATTTCTAAGCCGGATTTAAGGATGTGATCCAATCCCATGTTTGCCGCAAACCTTGGTCTAGCCCAGTTTCCGGAGTCCAATTCAGATGTTTTTGGGCCAGCTTAATGTCAAGAATATTGACTGGAACGTCTACCGACCGCGCCTGTACATACTTTACGTTGACCGGGCTATCTATGTTTTTCTTTATCTCAGCAACAATTTCATTCAATGAATAACCGCGTCCTGCCCCGATATTGAAAATCCTGGGTTGACCCTCGGCCGGCTTATATTGAGCGGCGCAGACCAGCGCGCGAGCCGCATCGGTGACATAGACGTAGTCACGCACAACTTCGCCGTCGCCGAAGATATTGATGGGTTTGCCTTCCTGGGCGCAGCCCAAAAATACACCGATCACACCTTGTTTGGCATGCGGGTTTTGCAAGACGCCGTAAGGATTGGAAAGTCGAAGTACGACATAATCCAGCCCCCACTGCGCGTAGAAAAGGTACAGATACTTTTCTATTGAAAGTTTGCTTATTCCATATGAACAAATTGGTTCGGTCGTGTGCTCTTCGGTAATTGGAATCGATTTGGGCACTCCATAAACCGTTCCACCGGAAGAAATGAAAACTACCTTTTTTACTTCAGATTGGCGGCAATTTTGAAAGAGTTGAACTGAGTCGGCTATGTTGGAGCGAATGTCGTAAACGGGATCATCATTCGATGTGGCCGGCACTGTCGTATAGGCCAGATGGAAAACCCAGTCCATACCTTTGACGGCGGAGGCAATCTCGCCGTGATTGCCAAGATCGCCTGTTATGTATTCAACTCCAGGCAGCTG
>CAZHEZ010000084.1:0-29222 GCA_964531315.1 uncultured Candidatus Obscuribacterales bacterium
GCTAGGCATTTTTACTAATTTTGCGAGCCAGGCCGCGTCAAAGAATTGATCCTGCCGCCGGCAGCAGAGCAATGTAAATATATCTCCATTCTTTTCGGTTTCAGGTGTTAAAGGCTTTCCAGCCAGTCATTCATTGCTAAATCTACATTTCACCCACGGCTCCTTGCCGTGTCGAACTTGTCCGCATTCAGAAACTTCGCCCATCCACACCGAAAACTTCCAATTCACACCAAATCGCCGACGGCATGCCTTTCATTTTGCTATTGGCGATGACAACCAAACTGAAGAGGTCAAAATGAATAACCCACAACTGATCGCAGCCATTTCATTGCTGAGTCTGTGCCTGATTTTGCTAATCATTTTCCGGCACAACAACGGCGAACAGCCATCTCAAATCGAGCGCACAGACGTCGACCCGCTGCCCAGCGAAGGCGATTGCATAGAGCTTGCTCATCGAATCGTCGCAGAGCAGCACTTGACGCCGACCAATCTCTACAGGTGTGCGCAACAGTTTCTCTCTGCCGTCGAAAACGTTGAAACGGCAAAGATATACCGGCTCAGGCCACTGCTTTTGCAGGCTCTTACTTATCATCGAGAAATTCATGGTGCGCTCACGGGCGAATAGAAAAAGAGACTGGAACAACTGCTCGCCGGTCGACCTCTTTTTGGCAGCGTCGATCGGGAGCAGGGACCTGAGGATATAAACATCAAACCTTGAATGGGGTGATCACATGACTATCCCATCACTGACTACCCGGAAAGATGCCTGCAACTATCTGCCTCTTCCCGGACGTGAATGCACAGATACGCCGGAATTCTTTCGCAATGCCTTCCAGGAAAATATCACCAACGAAGCCTGCACTCGTATCGCAAAAATGGTGATTGCAAACACCGAGCTGCGCGGTACTCTCCTTTACGAAATCGCGCAGCAGATTCTGGCGGCGCTGGAGAGCGAAAGGTTACACGACGTAGAGGGCATGAAGTTGCATCTTCTTCAGCTTGCCTATGTGAAGCAGATCTGCAACAGGTGAGGAAACATCATGCCGGCAATTTAAATCCTGGCAAAAGGAGCAAGCAAATCACCTTTAGTTCTCGCATCGTTACTCACATTACCTGCCTGGTTGTGATCAGTCTCTGCCAGTGCGCAGGGATTCTCGAGACTGTTGCCGCAGTACAAATCGGCAGCGCTCTTATGGCTTTCTTCTTTAGCGTTCTGACAAGCGTTTTGTGCGCACTCTTGGCCACCACCGTTTTGTCGTGGGGAATGAACTACAAGCTCTGGCAGATGGACCTTCTCGGCGTGCCGGCTTTCATCATTACGTTGCTCCCGTCAATGGCCGTTTTCCGTGCAATCTAGCCGGATATAGGGGCTTAACGCAGTAATTTGCGATTGGCAGACGAGCCAAGCGCTCGACTGCTGATAGAAGCGAGGAAAGACCCGCTGAGAGTGCAGGTCTTCCCTTGCCACAAAGGGCGCCCGCCATGTGAAATAGAGGCAGCGTTATTAATGAGTTATGCAAGCGGCAGAAATGCTTGAGCAAAGAGTGAAAGACTATCGGGCCTCTTCGTTTTTTTTTCAATTTTTACTATCTTTTTTAGTATGTTGAGCAATAAATGAAAAACCTGAAGAGGCCTACACCCCTCCAGGCTTTCCATGCGCCATGGGCAATATCAGGGAGCAAAGCAGCAGAGCTGCCAGCTGGCTTTGCCCGGGACGGAGAAACGCTGACAGAACTGCTCGAAAGCGGCAAGCGCCTGGGCAGGAACCACCAGGTCGGCAGGATCAAAGGCGCTCGGTTCCCATCTGCCGCAGATCATTTGCGGCTGAGGAACTACCAACACGTAACTGGGGATGCTGTGGCTGCCGGCATTCCAGTATTCGACCGGGAGCGGATGCGCTTTTTCCCATTCGCGTCTCTCCTTGTAGTAGCGGTCGATCACGTCTTCGGCAGGTTTGACGCCGCCGATATAATTGCCGTTTTCAAAGATCTCGAAGCTGGCCTTGTAGCCATTGATGTGACGCCACCAATCATTGGCATCCGAAAATCCTTCCTTCTCCCACGGCAGTTCGTCACCTTCTTCAAGGGCGATGCCGAAGCAGATGTGCGCCGAAACAGAATCGCTCATCTAGGGTCTCCGTTCATAGTTGGTTAGAAATTCAACCTTGTCTGGAAGCCCTGACCAGAGAGAGTGAAGGCGGCTTGAAACCGCCTCCACCCTGCCCTGCTTAGAGTTCTTCCAGTTTGGCAAAGGACTTCATCTCCGGATCCGAAGCCACGTACAGGTCACGCACTTGCGCGCGCTGACCTGCCCAGGCCTCGTTCAGAAGAGCCTTCATCCAGGCGTCTTTGCCAGCCGCATCCGCCATCTTTTGCACGTCGCCCTGAGGCATCCGGCTCCAGATGACAGTGAGCTCCGCCTGCAGCGCCTTCAGCCCCTGAACAATCACCGCCTTATTGAAGACGGGCTTGCCGGCATGACGCTCGACTGCGCGACCGATGCCGTCGAGGAATTCCACAGCGACGCCGGAGCGGATCGCATCGGCGAGCAACTTGCGCGCACCGGCGATTGCCGTTTCACGCTGCCCGCAATATCTCCAGCGATCCAGGAAGGGTCTGAGCAGCATCGGGTGGGCGAAGACCCACTGGTTGTGCAGACCTTCCGGTGCAGTTGCCGGCGGCGCATCGGCGAAGATGGCGTCGACATCGACTCCGGCCAGTTCGGCAACGCCGACAGAGCGATGCACGAAGTCGCGCATCTTCTCGACGATGATCTGCGGCAGAAGATTGTTGACAGCACCGTCGAAGGTGCCGCGCAAAGACTTGGGCAGCGAGCTGCCCAGCGCCTTGGCCTTGCCGCAGTCTTCTACCGTGCGGGTACGATCCCAGAGGTAGGAACCGACCGCTTCCAGGTAGGCATCGAGCTCGTCTGCAAACTCGGCCTCGCCCTCGTACTTCTCTTCCATTTCACGCAGCATCGTCGTCAGATGCTGTGCGAAAAATAGATTTCCCAGCGCCGCCCGGCAAATAGACACGGCGCCCTGGGCATTTTCCTGCTGCCGGCGAGCGAACAGGAAGCCGGCCAGACGCGGATTCTGAGCTTTGACCCAGAGCGCGAATGCCTTCTGGTCCCCCGCTTGTACCGCCCCGCCGTAGACTGCTTCGGTCTGGCCGGCCAGTTCGACCGTGTTGGCGTCGAGCTGGCGCATCAGCTGTTCGGTTTCCTCGCGGAATTCCTCGGGCATCATGCGCAGCATCTCGACGATGGTCGTGTCCCACCAGGCGTAAGCAAGCTCGCGCGGCGTGATGCCGGAGAGCAGGCGGTGCAGGCGCTTGTACTCGGCGCCTTTGACCTTGAGGCGATAGCCGCCCCAGTTGAAGACGAAGCCTTCTTCGTTGTCGTCGAGCGTTTCGGCCCGGCGCACCAGAGCCTCCACATCCGCTCCGTCGATGCGTTCGACCACCGGCATGCCGAGCTTCGCGCCGATGGCGCTCAGCTCTTCATACGAGAGATCAACGCCGGTGAAACGATTGCGGACGGCGATCAAGACCAGGTCCTGGAAGTCGTAGCGGCAGACCACGCGAGTCTCGGGATGGATGATCTCGGCGATCAAGGTGAGATGATTCCACTCACCGCAAAGCAGCTCGTTGTGCTGAGCGTACTTCGCTTCCCACATGGCCTGCGCCACCGCCGACTGCGACGACGTGAACGAACCACGAGTCGCCCAGCGGTAGCGGCCGTCCAGCCGGTAGCCGATGCCACAGCTGCCGTCCATTTTCACAAGCGCCTCGAAGGGCCCCTCCTTGACGCTCGCCACCACGCCCGGTATCACCGTTTCGCCCAGGTTGTAGAACTTGGGCATGGAAGCGGCAATCACCTCGCCGGTTTCCTCGCAGACGATCAGCCCGCGAGAGACGGTGGTCACCTCGTTCCAAACCCGGTCGTAGGCGCAGCCCTTCGAGTAGTTGAAGAGCCGATAGGTGAATCCGTCGGCGGTCTTCAGACGCTTGGACCAGATCCAACCGGCTTGCTCCATCTCGTCAAATTGAGTCAGAAGCGGCAGGCCGATGCCGATGCCGTAGGGACCGGTCCAGATCACCGGTGCCTTGGGCGAAACTTCCAATTGCTGCATGCTGTCACCTCCATCAGGAAGAGCATCTTCATAAGAGTTGAACAACTCCGAATACTGCGCGCGAGCCGGGACGGAGATGAATTCCATCTCGGGGAAGCGCAGCGCTGTGAGCTTGCCGCCGAAGCAGCAGCCCGTGTCTACGTTGACGACACGCCCGCCGTTGTAGACGTTGCGCACCTTGGGCTCCGGCACAGGCACATGCCCGTGCACGATCGTCTTGCCACCCATGTAGCCGGTTTCCCAGCTGTCGAGCCGAACGGGGTAACCGTTGGCGTCTTTCTCACCGGATGTCTCACCGTAGAGAGCCAGGCTGTTCGCCTTCTCCCCACGCGCCAGCTGCTTGTAGGCAGCGTGCACGATGATCAAGTCGCCAGTCTCGTGGATGAACTGCACCTCGCGCAGGAAGAGCAAAACCGCCTGCGTGAACTCGATGCCGCGCGCCTTGATCTGTTCGATGGTGCGTTCCACCTCTCTCGAGATGCGCACCTGATGCCCCTGCAAGTAGCGCATCAGCTTGTAGCAGTGGTTGCCGAGCACGACGACAGCACCCTGCTTGTGGAGCGCCATCACCATGTCCAGAACCCGCGCCGAGTCCGGCCCGCGATCGACGAGGTCACCGACGAAAGCCAGTCTGCGCCCTTGCGGACGAATCAAAAGCCGCGTCTCCATGTTGAGCTTGTAGCCCAGCACAGTGATCAGATCGTCGAGTTCGTCCGCACATCCGTGCACGTCGCCGATGATGTCGAGCGCGTTTTCCGGCTCGGCAAGTGCTTCTTGCGTAATTTCGTATTGTCCAGCCTGGGCAGTCGGTGCCAGCCAGATGGCGTCCTCGTCGGGCAAAGGCTTGCCCGAGACTCGCAGAGCGACATGCTTTTCCATGATCGTGAAATCAGGGATGTCCTTGCCGCGCGATCGATTGCGCTCGATGCAGACGGCAAGCGGCACATCGAGATAGACCAGTTTGACGGCGTAACCGGCTTTGCGGGCGGCGCGAATCAGGTTGGAGCGCGACGCTCGCGTGTGGTTCATGTTGTCGACGAGGACGGGCTCTCCGGATTGGAGCGCCTTTTCAAAGCGCTCTTGAAACTTCATCCAGACCAGGTTGTCCCGGTCGTGATTGTTCTCGTCGCCGTTCACCTCTTTGCGGATGCTGTCCGCATTGAGGTGCATGAAGGAGGCGTGGGCGAGCAGCTGCCTGGCCAGAGTGCTCTTGCCGGAAGCCGGCACTCCGACGAGCAAGACAACAACTTTCTTGCCTTTCTCCATAAGCCGCTGAGCAATCTGCCCGACGGCCAGTATGCATTTCGAATGTTCATGCGATGCCATAGGCAACTCCTTTCTGCATTGATGCGTAGCGCCAGTGGTGCTGCGCTGCAGTCATTGAAGTTTCTAGTTGCAAATTCTCTGCATGCCGACCAATTTCCTAAACCCGCGTGCAACGAGGGGGCCAGGTGCCGCAAACTAACGGCGCAAAAGAAACGGGCTTACGGAATTGGTCATGCAATTGAGCAGAGGAGAGCGACTGAAGCGCTCACCTCCGCTGCAAATGGTGGTGTCTTAGCCGGTCATTCAAACCGGGGCAAGACGAGTTTCAGGAAGCCTCAGGCGGTCTGGCCTGATTGTCCCTTGGCAAAATTGCTGATGCCTTTACCCAAACATGGAAGGCACTGGAGAATTTCAACGGTCGTGGGCATGCGCCCAATCGCTTCGAAAAGGCATCGGACGGCCGCATGAATGTCGGCTCGAAAGCGATGTGTATTGCTCACGTGGAGCGCCAACTCGACTTGAGCTACGAAGGTGTCGTCGACCGGCTGCCGAATGTAGCCGCCTTCCGGCGCGCGAATTTCAACAGCGGCAAGTCCATACAACTGAGCGCACGCATGCGCCCAATATCTCTCGAAAATCACTTCTTCCGGTTGTCTGGAATCAGTGGCAATCGTCATGTGGAACTCCTGTGGGGTTGGCATTCGTGAAGGGGAATAATGCTGCCTTCTCAGCAATCGGCTAGCGATGAATGCATGTCGCCGCCGCCCATAACTTAACCACCATCGCTCCTTTACTTAGCCCGGCTCTCGTTTCCACCTGAGTGGACAACACATAAGCCAGACAAAGTTTCCGCATCTTCCACGAACCTCACCTGACAGCAACCTTTGCCTTTCGACCATTGGCAAATCGTCAGTCAGCCGGTGGTAAAACCGGTAGGCTGGCGCATGAATGACTGAATAAGTTACTTGTGAGGTTTTGGACTCGTGGAATTAATTGGAGGGAGGATATGCTTTAAGGAAGCAAAACGGCATCACAAAAGCCTAAATAAGCATTGTTAAGAGCACCCTCTTTACAACCTATTACAAAGCCGACAGGGGAAGCTTTTGGGGCATTTCCAGTTCAAGCAAAGGCAAGGCAATGGCGAAAGCATCGAAAAACAACCCTCGCATAACCGGGTCAACCGCGAAAAAACTGTTGCTGCTTGCGGTCGGTGCACTAACTCTCATCAGTGCTGCCGCGCTGGCACAAATTCTCAACCCTTGTGCCACCATGCCGCTCGATTCCGGAGCAGCCGAAATTAGCTCAGACCTCTATGCAAATCCGCAGCTGGTCGCCATTGACGGATACGACGGCGACTCAATGGAGCCGTTCATAACCGGAGAGGGAAACTATTTGCTTTTTAACAACCTCAATTCCGCACTTGTCGATACACATATCCATTTATGCAAAAGAGTGGGCACAAATTCATTTCAGCATCTTGGCCTTTTATCCGGCTCCGTGTCCAAATCTAAAGACATGGCACCCTCTATAGATGCTGATGGACACTTGTATTTCACATCCTTGCGCAGCTTTGATAAGGACGGGCATTCCATTTATGTCGGCAATTTCGAAAAGGAAACGCTCAAGAGTGCCGAACTGCCCAATGGCGATATTTCGCCGCACCTGCCAGCGACAATCAATATGGACTGCGATGTAAGCAAGGACGGAAAAACACTGGTTCTCTCGCGTGCACACTTTGTTAATCCGCTATTGCCGCCCGCCCAATCGGATCTGATTTTAGCCACAAAACAAGCCGGTGTTTTTTCAGTTGATCCAAACAAACAAAATGTTTTGTCCAACATCAACACGCAGGCACTCGAATACGCGCCTTGTTTGAGCGCCGATCAGCTCGAGTTATATTTTACAAGAGCCAGCCTTCATAAGAAGGCTGACGGGAAAGCGGGACAACCATATCTGCGCATTATGGTGGCAAAAAGAGAAAACAAAGATCTGCCCTTTGGCAAACCGGCTGTTTTAAAGGAACTGACAGGCTTTATTGAAGCGCCTACAATCACAAACGATAAACACGAATTGTTCTTCCACAAAAAGGTGGGCGACAAATTTCGCATTTTTTGCGCTAAGAGAAACAAGATTTAGTGCGAGTATTTTCTTACTGTTTCATTGAGCTGACGCAAAGGTTCTCTCTGCAGGTTGCGCCGCTCGCGTCCCCAGGCGCCATTTTCAGGAACATAGAGCACTTTGTAATCCAATGGCACCACGTCTGGATTTCCCAGTTCTCGGTTGGCGCGAGTGGAAAGGTCGACGACCCGCTCATATGTTTTGCTGCCGTCTGGCCTGTCTACCTTCTTTCCGGCAAAAGGACCGTTATCGGTAATTACAACCTTCACTTCTTTTCCGGTCTGTGGATTGGTGACGCTTAAAATGGTTCCAAACGGAAATTCTTTGCTGGCAGCCGTCATTTGATTACTGTCAAAGCGCAATTTGCTGGCCGTTTCTCTGCCATTGAATCCGCCGCCATAGGTGGACGTCAGGCCTGAAAAACGATCACCAACTTCATATTTGCGTTCGAGAGAACTCTTAACTGGTCCGTCAGGGATATTATTCAAATCGGTCGGCTGAATTTTGACTTCAGGCTTTTTCTCTGTGCGGTCGGGCTTGTCGTCTTGCGGTTCCTTCTTGATCCGGCCTTCACGTTCACCATGCTTAGGAGTTTCCGTGCCGTCAGGAAGTCCCTTATTGAGACGTTCTTGAATGCGCGTGCGCAAAGCAGGATCGGCGATATTGTTTAAAACAGCTTCTCTGTTTTTGTCTGTTAAAAGCGGATCGCCGGAGTTTAATGATTTTGCGTTCGGATGCTCGCCCAGCCAATTTTTTCTAAGCGCATCGCTGAATTGTTTTTTCTCGTTGTGGGTAAACTCGCCACCCAGCAAGCGATCGGCAGCCTGGAAATAGCCTTGATTTTTCTGCACTTTGGCTGATTCAAGAACATTGTCGCCCAGCTTCTTTGCGCTTGTAGCGACGACCGCGTCGCCGTTTGTCACGGTCAGATCCGGAACATCGGCAGCCCGGCCGGGATTGAAACCTTCAATCTGGCGTCGGCTGGCCATGGACAGCTGGATATTGTCCAGCCGGTTTTCTGGTTGCGACAGGTCAGAAGCCACTTCAATAGGGCTTCTTGTTCGCTCGGCAGCAAGAGGTGGCGCAAAACGCGCAGGAGTGTCATCCACAACACGTGTGGAGGCAGGATGTTCAACCATAGTAAGAGAAGAGAAAAGATGCTTGCGGGGATGGCAGTTTAATCTATTCTCTTGAGCGTGAAAAGTTTGTGACTATTCAAATGCCAGGTAATAGAATTTCCGACAAGAAAGTCGAGTCGGTTGGATGGTGGATTTAGTTTAAGAGTCTTATCTAACTGGTTTAGCCAGTCTCGCCGGCCGACTGGACGCGCTCGTAAAATGACTCGATCAATTTATTGGGATCGTAAATGACACGATAGCCTTTTTTCAGAATACCGCCGGTGTCTTTTAGCTGATCGTCGGCGATCCACGACTTGGAAGTAATGCCGAATTCCACTTCCGGCCCGCCATCGTATATAACGCGCAGGGCATGAACCAGTCCATAGTCTTCTTCATCAGAGCTGAGCGCTTTGCCGAATCGATACACCCACGTGTATTCGCCCAATAAACGGTCCGTCGAGTTGGTGACGATCACCACATCTACATCCGAATCCGCCTTGGCTGTGCCGTTGGCGTGTGAACCGACCAGAACGACAGCTTCGATTGTCGGTTCTGATGCCGAAAATGACTCTAATTGCTGGAGAAATTGTTCGACCAATTTAAGAGACCTGTTGAGTGGAAAGTCCAACTCTAGCAGATGCTGGCATTGCCGTCCTCATTTCGGCAGCTAAGATTATTTACTACTTCATATCATATTTACAAAACAAAGAAGTAAGAAGCGCAGTGCCAGGACGTTTCCGTCTGTACACTGCGCCTCCCACCGCTTCGCAACAGGATTATTCAGCGTGTTGCCAAAGGTTTGTCGTTACTTCTTGTCGCCATCCTTGGGCGCCGCCTTGCTGCGGAAAGCCAGGAGGAAGCCGACGATTGGCGAAGTGACCATGCTGACAATCATGCCGACTTCCACAGCCTGTTGGCTAAGGAAGTGGCTGAAGACATGACCGAAAAGCAGCAGGCCGATCAAAGCGCCGGACATGATCACGAAGACGCCGCCGAGCGGGCCGCC
This sequence comes from uncultured Candidatus Obscuribacterales bacterium, assembly GCA_964531315.1. Lineage (GTDB taxonomy): Bacteria > Cyanobacteriota > Vampirovibrionia > Obscuribacterales > Obscuribacteraceae > QKMZ01. The sequence continues at coordinate 9,641 of CAZHEZ010000084.1, forward strand.
GCCATCACCCTGCCTGTTGGTTTTGGCATAGCTGGAAGCCCAGAATTTCCTTCCGGCCAGGAAGGCGATGCCTCCGGACAGAAGCGCGGCGCCGAGGCCGACGAGAATGAGGTTGAGCATGTGTTGAACTCCTTGAGAGCACTTATGGTTTGCGGAAGAGCGCCACCACATAAAGTGGCAGCGCTCAGATACAGAGAAGCAGGGAAGCTAAAAGTTGAGCGTTTTGCTTACGCTGCAGAGATCTCGATGCGTGAACCGGTAGCCGGATTGCCGAACTCCTGCACCGCCGAGCCGCCGCGCTTGAAGAGCTCCCAGAAGGGGCTCTCGTAGCCGGAAGAACCGGGGGCAAAGGCAATTTCACCTTCCGGCACGCTGAAGCTGCCGTTGGTGACTGTGGCATAGCGGCGCTTGTCGCCGACCATGACCTTGACCCGGCAGCCTTCCTTGAGGGAAGCCAAAAGACTGTCACCCGTGCGGATCGAAGTCTTCATGTTGCCGAACGAGTCAATATAGGCGACAACAGCATCCGGCATGGGCGGGATGATGGCGGGATCGTTGTGATCCAGCGTCTTGTCCAGGAAGGACATGTCGCCGTTCAGACACTGAGCGACCGCCTTGGGAAAGTTGTCGCGCGAGCGAAACTGGCTGCCCCGGGCGGAAGTCTTAGTGGACTTCAGCTCGACGATGTGCGGGAGGACAAACGAAAGCGAGTAGCCGGAATTGACGACAAGCAACTGAGCGCCATTTTTCAGCTTCGCATAGACCAGTCCCTCGCCTTCGTTGTCTTTGCGCGCGCTGGTCACGTCCTTGCGGGGAGCGCAATTGGCGAAGAGCACGAGCTTTGCAGCATTGGCTGTCGGGCGTGCCGCCAGCTGGGCGACGGCGAAGCCGGTGGCCACTGTGTCGAATGATGCTACCGAGGTCTGCACGAGGCGAACCTTGCCGGGCAGCTCATCGGAGAGCGCAGAGAGAATCTCGGACCAGGCAAGATCGCCTGGTGCATAGTCACAGATCAGATGAACGCAGCCTTTCATAGCCAGTCTCCTCATCTTCCTTTTGGGAACGCTTTCAGTGCAGCTGTCAGTCTTAAGGTGCACGGCGCGACTGTTCTTTGAAGAACATTCTGCGCGCGTTCCCGGTTGGGGTACACGGGGCTGATGCCGCCGTGGAAACAGCTCTTCTCCTCGCCAATCAACCAAAACCCGTATTTCTCCGCTCCAATTTCTTGGTACTGACAGGCGGTGAAATAAAACTGAGAAGGTGGGTTTGGGTCTGTATGACTCGCAAGGAAAGAAGAAAATGTTTACTGTAGAAACTAACTGATCAAGAGTCTTGTTTACTAGCTAAATAAATTTGTTAAGCGGTATTGAAACGTTGTTGCCGCTCGCTAGCTATTTCATCCTGACATCGGACGATTGCCGAAATTTCAGTGCTGCTGAGCAATTGCTCAACCTCAATCCAAATAAGAACCGAAGCGCTCGACTTAAGGGCAGCTAACTTTGCCTGTTTTGCTTTAAGTGTTGAAACCAGTTAAAAACCAAAATCACACCTACTACATTTTGTCATACACACAAGGCAAAAAGAGAAAAAACGAATACCGATCGGAGCCATTGCTGCCTTGATCAGTCGTCGTTTTTTCTCCTGCATAATCTCCGCCCGGCTACGCCAAACTCATGCGCTGTCTGCAATTTCAAATCACAGACCACAAGCGTAATTGTGCACGCGAAGAGCCACGTCGCGGTAGGCGGCAGCAAAATCACCATCGACTCCCTCGGCCATTTTGGCAATTGTTGAGGCAAGAGCTTCATAGCTTTGCCGGTTGACGGTAAAGGTTTCCGACAGCTCCGCATCGGCGACTTCGCGAATTGCCGAGATGCGAGCCATGGAAGTCTCGACGTCCAGCGAGCTTACGAGCAGCTCGCTCTGCAGCTTTTTGGACAACATCTTGATACCCTCCTTCGGGTTGAAAACGAAGAGGAAAGGGCCCGAAATCAGGCCCTTTCCTCTTCACTGAAACACACCGCAATCAACAGACAAGAGTCTTGCCCGTATCGGTGTAGAAGCTCCGCGCATGCTCGATGGCATCGCCGGCGTGGCGCAGCGCCAGAAGCGCTTCGCTGACCAGGCTGCCGGCTACCTGGTCGCTCGGCACGCCGAACGATTGAGCAACCGTGAAGGCACGCTCGATAAAGCGTTCATAGTCATCGGTGCTGATGACCACACGCCGCTTGTTGTGCCCACGCAGTGACTTGACGGCAGAAGCCACGCGCTCGGTCGCGTAGTTGATGTCTTGCAGCGCCATCGTGCCGGCAAAACGCAGGTCTTCGCTCTTGCCGAGGCTGTCGGCAAGCGCGATTGCGCGCATGGAGAAGAGCACATCGTTGAGGCGAACGATGCAGTCTTGGGCATGGTGAAAACCGTTCGTGAACGAACTCATGAAAGTCTCCTTAGTTATAAGATCGAACATTTACAGAACCGCCTGCGGAAACCGCTTCCGCAGGCGAAGAAAGCCAACACAGGATCTAATCGGCAGGCAGAAGCGAGGCGATGAACAGGAAGTCACTGTAGTGGTGGCAGCCGACCATGGCCATGATCGGAGTGAAAAGCGCAGTGCGCTCTTCAAACAGTGGCAAATGCTGGCTGTCCAGACCGAAGGAAATCAGCTCCACACCTGCATCTGAGAAAACAGTCAGAGTATCCGACTGATCGTCGAATTGCAGTGTATGGATGCGAGTAGCCGTTCGCAAAGGCAACAATCGCCCGCGAGAAGTGAGCGGATTGGTCACCCAAACTTCATTGCCGACACCGGCGTAGGCAATCAAGTTGCTGCCTTCGCTGTAGGCGAGCGCTGCCAGGCACATGTTGGAGAAGCAGTTGCCGTCCTCCATCTGGACGCCCCGCTGCAAGGGCATGTCGTCTTCGTCTTCGAAGAAGAAGCTGATCAGCATGTGGTGTCCGTTGGCAGCGTAGAGCTGGCGATTGAGTTCCTCAAAGACCATAACCCGAATGTCGCTGCCCACGTTGACGGTTCGCACCTCCACAGCCTGTTCGGCCTGGTCGAAGCGAAACACCGTCACCATCCCGTCTGCACCACCGACTGAAAGCATCTCTCCATCGCTCGAGTAGGCGACCGAGGTCGGATTGTCGAAGTAGATGGAAGGCAGGGGGCTGCCTGTGGATGGATTGAAACGCCAGACTGTAGAGTCGTGCGTTGCTTCTCCGGGACTGCGGAAAACCATCGCCACCTCGTCTCGGCCGGGGCGATAGGCAGCGCAGCTAGCCGGGTCGCGGAAGCTGAGCGGCTTGCCTTGAGCGTTCGTCGCCAGTGTGTTGGCGCTCAGCTCGACAACATAGCCGTCTTCCTTGTTACCCTGAAGCTGCGCCTTTCCGAAGTCGTGAACTTCAGGAGGTGCATCTCCAAAGAGCATCAATGCGGTTTTCGGCTTGCCCGGCGAAAAGACCATTTTCCCGAACGTGCCACCACTGGCAGAATCAATCAAGACCTGCACAGGAAGCACATCATAAATATTTGGCATGAAAGTTTCCTTTCAAACAAAAGAGCGCTCTTCAAGTGAAGAACGCTCTTCAGCTCAGCACCTGCGAAAGCAAGCGCATTTAGACCCATAGAAAATCAGCGCGCGAAGACAACGCATCTTCGCTCTACAGCGGTTGTCGAATCAGCGCCCAGATCAGCGACAGACGAAGCCTTAGGCGCTTCATCCACGATTGTTCGGGCAGCGGGTGCCCGCAGAAAGCAGCCATCGAAAACTCGATCGGCTGCACTTGATCGACATTGACCATGATCACTCCTCTGGCAAGATGTGGAAAAGTCTCGTTCGTACAACACTGCAGGCTCCGCTACTTCTCAGCCTGATCGCCGTCCTGTCCACCTTTTTTCCAGAAGTCGGCCGGATCGTCGGCATCGTCGCCGCGCTGTTCCTGTCCGTCCGCCTCGCAATCGGCAGGCGTGTAGAAGGCTTTGTCGCCGTGCGGCTCTTCGGGCTTTTCAAATTTACTGCGAGCCTCGTCGATGATCGGCTGATTGAGTTCCTGCATCCAGTTGGCCCGCGGACCTTCCGGTTCGTCAGGCAAGTCGGCGAAAGCGGCATCGATCTCCTCCAGGCTGCGTCCCCAGGCCCGGCGCCAGTCGCCGCGCAGAGGGTGAGCGGCCCAGAGAACCTCGAGAGATCCGTCTGAGACACTGGGAACGCATGCGTACATGGGAATCTGATCGAGAGTTCCCGATTGATCTGCGCAGCTCAGCTTGGCGACGCCATTGCGCTGAAGAAGCAGATTCACCTCCCAGGTCTCCGTGTCGTTTAAGCGGGTGCGATTCTCGCTGCAGATCAGACGCCCTTCGCGGCGTGCTTTGGCCAGAGCCGGATGAAGGCGCTCGAACCACTTCTGGTCGAACTCTTCGGCCAGATTGAGTTCACCAATCGAAGTGCAGAACAAGCAGATATCGAGATCCTCGAAAGGAACCGCACCCGAGCTGACAGCCCGATGGACGGCCGCCCAGGAAAGAAAAAGCTTACGGCGCGGCGGTGCCTGAGGCTGCTCATGGGCAGGGGTCTTAGAGGCAGGAAGCTTGCCATCAGCGGTGCGCTCGGCGCGCGGAAGGTGCCCGAAGAAGTCCAGTGAAGGCGTGGAGGGTTGCACCTGATCGGCATCGACCGGAGCGGCGTCTTTGGCGATGTTCTGCTTCAGGCGCCGGTTTTGCAGCGCCAAAATCACGACAGCGAGCAAGGCACCGCCGTACAAGACGACGGCCAACCAGATGGAAGACATGTTGGCAGAAAGCAAATTGGAAAAGAGTCCCATAATCAATCCTTTCGAAACGAAAATGTCTGTGCGAAAGCCCCGCCGGCAACACACCGGCGGAGCTTCATGAAATACCGAAACCGTCACCAGATGCGCTCATTGCGAATCTGGACCAGCACTGCTTACGGGCGCATGGCAAGCGCCGTCTTGATGTCGACCATCCAGTTGCTGAAGCTGGTGCTCAGCCTGGCGCCTGCGGAAACGAGAGCCAGGTCATCCTCCGCCTGTTGCTGCCTGGCCGCGCGAAACGTCTCCGTGGTGGGCTGGCCGGCAAAGAGAACCGGAATGGAAAAATCCTCCACTTGTGGGACAGCCAGATCGTAGAGCAGCCTGGTCAAGGTGCCTTCGGCAGGGCAGTTGAGCGGCGCCACGCCGTTGAGCTTGAGCAGGTCGTTTACACAAGCAATACTCAAGCCGTTCACATGGTCGAACTTGTCGAAGTAGGCGAGGCGGCCTTCCGCAGCAGCCTTGAGAAGGTGCGGCATGATCGCGCGAAAGTTTCTCTGGTCGAATGCCTGACCGAGGATCAGTTCGCCCACCGACGTGCAGAACAAACATGTGTCCAGATCCGCGTCCTGCAGATTGCCTTCCACAAGCGCTTCGCGCACAGCCATCCAGGAAAGAAAAAGTTTCCGCTTCGCATTCATGTGATGCTCCTGATTCTTAATGGGACAAGGAGGGTGATGGTGCCGACCACAATAGTCAGCACACAAACTTATCGCGTGCCAGTAGCAGCGCAGCGCGCCGGTGACTGGATTAAAAAAGGAGGTCGCTAATCTAAATGTGTGTGTGGTTTTGCCTTGCAAAAGAAAAATGAAAGTTACCCACCAGCATGATCAAGAACTCTCTGCTTTCCAAACCACAGATATTTCCTAAACAGCCTCAGGTGGTGGCTTTGAGAAACAGCTCCCCAATATGATCATGATAATTGCTGCTCAATATTGCTTAAACGAATCAGGGCATGATTAGCACCGCTCTGCAATGAGCGCGTTTCAGGCAAAGCTTAGCCAGCCTCCGCGAACCAGACGAGCAGTCTCTCCGGCCGATTGCCTCGGCAGTTTCATATTTACTATATTTCCTCGTAATACCTGATCAAAAAGGAGAAAGGGCAAACTCTGATTGCTCAGAGCTGCCCTTCTCCAGTCTCGTCATGGGCGACAGCAAGCCGTCAGCTTGCGGTCTCTAATCCGAGCACTATTCGTTCTTTTCGGCATTCTCCTTGCGCTGGCGCATCATCGCCGGAATGGAGATCACCGTCGACACGACGATGATGCCGCCGATGATGCCGAGCGACACCACGACAGGCACGTGGATAAAGTCTGCCACGAGCATCTTGGCGCCCACGAAGGCGAGAACCACCACCAGCCCCTTCTTCAGGTACGGAACATCTTCGATACCCGATTCCAGAAGGAAGTAGAGGGCCCGCAAGCCGAGAATGGCCATGATGTTCGAAGTGAAGAGGATGAACGGATCCTTGGACACGGCGAAAATGGCCGGAATGCTGTCTGTGGCAAACATGAGGTCGGTCACCTCAACCGCGCACAAGACAATGGCCAACGGTGTGAACATCAGCACCAGCTGGCCGGCGGCATTCGGCTTTTTGACCAGGAAGTGCGTGCCCTCGTAGTCAGGATGCACCGGCAGCAAGCCGGAGAACCACTTCACGACGGCATTATTCTTCGGGTCGACCGCGTCTTCCTCGCCGGCTTTGTAGAGCTTCCACGCCGAGCCGAGCAGGATGAGCGCGAAGAAGGTAAGAACCGCGTTCATGTCGTGACCGAGAACACCCCAGCCGGAGTAGTCTCCGCCGGTCACGGAGTTCATGGCGAAGACACCGGCGGCACCGCAAGCGCCCCAGGTGAGAAAGCGAATCAGGCCCTTCTTGGGGAATTCAGTAAACCAGATCGCAGCCAGTGCTGCGACGACGACCAGCACCGCAGCAAGCGGCGCATGCGCGACATTGACCAAGGAAGCCCCCAGGCAAATGAAGATAAAGCGCATGACGATTGCAGTCAGGATGCCCCAGAACAAGACACGATGCCTGAGTTCGCGAGGGACATTGAAATAGGTGCCGAACAGGAACGCAAAGACGAAGAGGTTGTCCACCGAGAGTGCCTTCTCAATCATCCAGCCCGTGTAGTACTCAGCGGCTGATTGAGCGCCAAACTCGAAATAGACGAAACCACCGAAGGCAGCGGCGATGCCGACCCAGAACAGCGAAGTCCAGGCGGCTTCCTTCATGGAGACCGCGTGCGCTTTCCGATTGAATCCGAAGAGGTCGACGGCAAGACACGCGCCAACAAAGAGGAGGAAACCTCCCCAGGCCAGGGGTGAATGCATGCTTAAGCTCCTTAGCTCGCAAGAGCATCACCAACCACCCGATAACGAAATGCAGGCAGCCGGTAATACATTGAAGTGACTGAGAACAGACCGCCGGCCATTACGGCTGAAACGGTCTACGACACGGCAGTGAGAGACAACCACGGCGACGCTATGGCTCTCACATACTGAAACCTTCACCGAGATTGCAAACTCTCCAGGCAACAACCATTGTCATGAACCCGGTAGCACACACATTCTTGGAAGAACGGCTTTTGGAAAAGAAAAATGTGCTGGCAGGCGACTGGCTGTTGTGTAGATTCCTAGAGAAATGCAGATGGAGATAGAAACACTGTTGCAAAGCCGAACACGCGAAGTCCCCTGACTGTTTCCGGATGTTGCGACCCTTTCAAGTACGTTTCAGAAGCAGGCGACAATAGAGGAAAAACGCCGGACAACTGGCGCTTTCAGCGAATTAGCAAGGCCTTGCCCGATAAAAAAGCAAATACAGGAAAGCACCAGGAAAGCTGACGCACCGGCCGCAAGCCTTATTGTCCATCGTATTTCAATTAAAATGCAAATGCCCGGTTATGCTAGCTCACACCAACTGCAATGTTATTGCAAGCTTTTGTATGTGCACCACCTGCAGTGCCGCCCCAAAACGGGCTTTCACAAGACTTTTGAAAGATCTCGCGCAAACTGACGCCAAGGTATAAGGCTGCCGGCTCGGCCACAGTTGGCTGCAAAGGCGGACGACCAAGGTCCACAGCAGTAGTGTGAGGATAAATCCCGGTCATTGCTTGCGTGGCAAATCTAAGAGGATCCTCAAGGAGAAGATCGCTTATCCAAGCAGGCGCCCATGCACCGACCTCCCTGAACCGCCTTCTTTCTCTCTTTCCCAGCCGAAACAGATGGGACTGGATTAAATCGACAAAATTCTCTCCAGGTTCCGACGCCCACCAGGCAACCAAAATCTTTGACGCAACACCTTCAGCAAGGAAAAACTTTCTGCCCGGAGTATGCCGAAACTGAACCCGTCCATAGATTGTCCTGAACGAACTCGTACAGCCGAGAATTGCATAAGATGCAACAATCGGCTCGGTCTTCATTCCTGGTATAGGCGTCTTTTTGTTGATCACATGTTTTCTAGGCTTTGGCTTCAATTTGAATTGCTTCGCCAGATGCACACCCAAAGGATTCACCTTTCTGGCAAATGAGCGCGCCTTAGCCTCAATAATCTCTTCCAATGTCGGCAACGGCACTCCTTCATCATTGCGAACAAACACCCCATTGGCCAATCGAATGATCAATCCTTTTCCCACCATCGAGCTTGTCACACAATCAACCGTACTTCTCAACCCAAAAGTGAGCAGCTCCCTGGTCACAAAGACGCGCCTCTCAGGCAGCTTGGCAATGAATTTTCCTATCAAAATTTTGGTGTCCATACCTACCTCCAAAAATGCTTTCAGCAAAAAAAAGATTTTTCGCCGAATTTTCTTTTTTTTGATGCCATGGGGATTTGGGCACCAACCTTCCATTTAATGGACGTTTTGGGCGTTCAAAAAGTTCAAAATTCCAGGAAAGATTTTTATACTATTCTTTATAGTGTCATCCGCCTTTTTGAAAAGCGCAGTGAAACGGACGTCTTGCAACGTCGTCCCACTGCGCCTTCAAAGGAGGCTAATCCTCCAGCACCGGTGCACTCACTTGGAAAAGAGAGTGCCCTTGCGCGCGGCCGTCAAAATGTCGAACTTCTCGAGCGACCGTTGGGCGCCCAATTCGATCATTCTCCTGTTAATCCAGGGATCGCCGGAAGTGGCGACCACGGGCAGTTTGCCTGCTATCAAATGCGGTATCAAGTCCCAGCCGTCCATGGACGAGCCTTTCAGCCTACCATCGACAAGAGCGAGGTCGTAGAGCGAACAGTCAAGAAGGTTTTCCTTTCCGTCCGCATCCATGAGCAGCACACCCTTTTCGCTTGTGCGCGCACGCACAAACCAGCTGACCGACGAGACTTCCGCCTGCAGCACTTCTTGCAGCAAATCACCGAGTTCTAAACAGTCCTCGATGAGCAATACTCTGATTGCCTGCATCACTAATACCTACGTCAGGCCCGAAATTACACATAGTTCGCGAGCCGATGCCTGACTGTTCAACTCGCATGTTTCCTCAGACCAGCCGGACGGCGACTTTCGTCGCCGTCCTTAGCGTGGTCTACCGAATGCCTACTTCTTGCCGTGGCACGAGCAGGTGCAGCCGGGATTGGTGCACTTGCTTTTGCCGGGCAGCTGCGGATCGTTTGTCGGATCACCGTCTTCCAACGCCATGATCACGCGACCCCACTTCCACATGAAGTACACGGCGCAGCCGAAATACCAGATGGTAATGAAGGCCGAGACCATGCGGAAGACAGGGAATGCCAGGATGATCCTGGGCAGGAACAAAACGAGCAGCGAGATGGCAATCACCAGGAAGGTGGTGCCAAGAGCCTTGGTTGGCTCGTTGCGGCCGAACCGCGGGTGATTGCGGAGGAATCGGTAGATTTCCACTCCGGTCATGCCGACGCCGATGATGACGAGGGGCATCAAAAAGGGCATGAAAGCGACGTACATTAGCCAGTCCATTGTCGTGTCTCCTTAGTAAGAGCTTCTTGTTTTTTTGAACCTTCTGCAAAGCCGGACGCCTGATTGGCGACACACCGGTTTGCCGGCAGACGGCTCTTTGAGCCTTTCTGCCGGCCAGAACCAGATCTAACGGCTTATCGAAGGGATGGGCTTACAGTCCCGCTGCGACCAGCACAGAGGCCAGTCCAGCCGGGAAGAAGTACGCCCACACGAGGAACGCTCCCAGACCCAGGTAAGCCGCGATGTACGTCAAGCGCACAGGCAGCGAGGGTTGGAAGTATTGCGGATTGACCTGGGCCAGTTGTTTGCGCATGTTGACGTCCTGGTACGCCTGGAAGGCGACCATGGCGGCAACCAGCACAGTCATCGAGCTGAAGCCCGAGCTGTACACAACCCACGCCAGAAGCGGGGCGCCCAGCATCCAGAGGTGACGGTTAATCACCATCGAAATGCGTCCGCCGTCCATTGGAGCAAGCGGAATCAGGTTGAACAAGTTCAACATGAAGGCCAACTGCGAAACGAGGATCAGGTCTCTGACTCCCATCACATGCCCGAGGACGAAGCCGGCCAGGGCACCGACCGTTCCGAGAACCGGACCGGCCAGGGCGATGTAAGCCTCTTCCTGGGAAGATTTCGGCAGAGTGGGCATGAGAATGACTGCGCCCATGGGAGTAAAGATTGGTGCGGACACCGGCAATCCGAGCTGTTTGGCCGCCAGATAGTGACCCATCTCGTGGATGAAGATCATAACCAAGAAGCCGATAGCCATTGCCATCGTGCCCAACATGCTCTGCCAGACGAGGAGCGTGAGCACCAGGCTCGCTCCCATCAGAAGTTGACGATTGCTCATAGATTCTCCACTGGCGAGCTTTTCGCTCGCGTTTTACAAGGAGGCACCACATTTGATGGCACCTCGGAGATTGAGCAGCAAGAAAAGTTTGCAACAAAGACGCCCTAAGCCGTCCGGCAGCAATGCTTTGTCGGCATTGCCCGTATGCTAGAATCAGAGGCTTTCTAGCAAGAGCCGGAGCGACCATGGACGAGGTTATGACCGAAGAAGAACAAACGACAGTCAGACCCTGGGGCAAATTCATTGTCCTTGCGGATTTGAACTACACCAAGGTCAAACGTCTGATCGTCAATCCTGGTCAAAGGTTGAGCCTGCAGAGCCACAAATTGCGCGACGAACACTGGGTGATCGTGCGCGGCACTGCCCGCGTCACTCTTGACGATGTGACAAAGGACGTCGGTTACGGCGAACATGTCTACGTCAAGCGCGGCACTAAGCACCGCATTGCCAACGCTGCCTCCGAGCCTGTAGAGCTCGTGGAAGTCCAGGTCGGAGAATCATTCCCCGAAGAAGACATCGAGCGTTTTCAGGACGACTACAACCGTTCCTAACCTGCTTTGCTTCAGCTCGGTGAGAGCCGACTACAACTGCGTACGGAAACGCAGTTGTAGTCGGCTCTCAATTGCCGACAAAGCTGGAGATTCGCCACGGCGCTCATCGGACGATGAGGAAAGTGAGCGCCATCACCGTCAGGTTGTTGAGCGCATGCACCATAATCGGCACATAGAGCGAACCAGAGCGCCTGTAGGACTCGGCCAGGACCATGCCGGTGACTGTGTAGATGGGCAGCGCCGCCCAGTTGAGAGCTGGGAATTGCATGAAGTTCATGTGGAACAACCCGAAAACGAGACCGCTTGTAAGCGATGCCGCCAGGTCGCCCAGTTCCGCATGACGGAAGATGCGCAAGGCTGTGTTGCTGCGGAAAGACGTGCGCAGGGCGTTATAGAGAAAGCCGCGAAAAACGACCTCTTCCACACACGGCGCCACGGCCACACCCAGCAAGACAAAGAGCAGAGCAGGGATTCCGCTCAGCGACTTGGCGAACTCTGCCGCCGGATCAACCACATGGCTGACGGGCAAAAGCCGCTCCACCACTTGCGTAATGCCGACCACGAAGACAAAGCCAACGCCCGCTCTCCAGATAGCCGCCCACCAACTGCCTGAGAGGCTGTTGAGGTTGAGCGCCAGCGTTCTTTTGAAGCTGAAGTTCTCACCCTTCAACTTACGCCTGATATACCAGAGTTCGGCAGCAAAGCCAGTCACGAAGCAAATCAGAGCCATACCAACCACGATGAGCAGGAATCCCTGCTCGCTCATGTTCGTAAACAACTCAGGAAACTTGTCCAGCACCAGCCTGAAAAGAGCCGAGAGCAGGAGCATCGGCACGACAGTGCCGACCAAGTAGAACAGTGAAGCAATTCCATAGGTCTTGAGCGACTTGCCCAGTGTCCAAGGGAAGTTGGCTTCCAGTCGAACCGTTGGTCTTGTAACCATGGTCCACAGAGAAGCGAGTGTGCGAGTCAACATTGCACACCTCCTTTTGGTGTACAGCTGGAACGCAAAGAGCGCGAGCCAGTGACCTGAAAGAAGTCGTCAACTCACTCTGGCGAGCAGGTAGACGAATTCTCTCGAAACGGGTAATACGGGCGCAGAGAAACAGTCTCCGACCCAGGACGGTCAAGATTCGGTAGCGCTTAAAGCAACCCGAAAGTTGGAGAGGTTAATAAGCAAGGAGCTCGGAGGGATTTAGACCAGAAATACAGAGGGGTGAGGTACAGATATGCCCTTACTGAAACAATTCCAGAGGATAAGAAACAAGTACCTGCACTTATACAGGCTTTTAGCTTGGTCCCTTGCGCGAACGAACATATGTTTTCCGACTTGGAATAGAAACAGCAGTAGTCTTCTAAACAGGCTGTGTAGCAAGCTTTTCCAGCTTTTCTTAAATTGCCAACTTAAGCACTAGCTTATCTAAGATCCAGCTCAAAACGCACATCGCGCAGGTGTGAGATTGAAGCAAAAATGGAGCGTTTCTCACTTGAGTCAGTATTTGATTAGCGTACGGTAATCAAAGTGGCGTCGCTAGCGCGAAAAGGCCAAGTGTCTAGTTTAGATTTGAGAAATCACATCATCCAGGCAAGCCCCTTGTATTGCTTACAGGCAGCAAGATTTCCTAAGTTACGCTGTTACTTTTCATTCTCAAGTCCCGAGGAAAATCCGTCCCGTCTACGTCCGCCCCCCAGATGCCGCACAACTACATCCTTCAGGAAAAACGCCTTCAAAAGCGCGTTTCCGGAAGATTGTCGCAGTTTTAATTTGAGCACCTGGAAAGCCGGTTTGCGGGTTGTTTTTCTCGAGCTGTCGGCGCCGGTTTTCAGAACCGCGCTTTTTTGACTCTCCCTGACGCAATCAAGGAGCACAGCCAGTCCACGCTCACTCTTAACGAGAGCGCGTTTCCACTGGCCTTCTCCAAAGGAGATACACATGTCTCAAACTGATGCAAAATCGCTCGACGCTGCTTCTTTGAAGCGAAGCGCACCCAGTGCCAGCTATTCCTTCACCGTCCGGCTCAAGATCACCAAGCAGGAAGGTCGAGGGCTGAGCAAGGTCGTCAGCGCCATCGCCGATGCCGGCGGTGACACAGGCGACATCAACACGCCTCGTGTCGAGGACGCCTTTGTTGTCCGCGACATTCTCATCTACGCCTCCGATGCGGAGCACGCCGCTCTCATCGAGAAGAAGATTCGCGAACTTGACCATGTCGAGGTGATCAACGTCTCCGACATGACGTTCAAGATGCACCTGGGCGGCAAGATCGCAGTCGTACCGCGCGTGCCCATCAACGGCAAGCGCGATGTGCTCTCGATGGTCTACACGCCCGGTGTGGCCCGTGTCTGCACGGCCATTGCCGAAGACCCGTCCAAAGCCTATGCCCTCACGATGAAGGGCAATGCGGTGGCTGTCGTCACCGACGGCTCGCGCATTCTCGCCCTCGGCAATATCGGTCCTCTGGCCGGTCTGCCGGTGATGGAAGGCAAAGCGGCGCTCTTCTCTGAGTTCGGCAAGATCAACGCCGTTCCCATCCCGCTCAACACGCAGGATCCCCTCGAGATCATCAAGGTGATCAAGGCGATCGCGCCTGCTTTCGGCGCAGTCAATCTGGAGGACATCGCTTCTCCCGGTTGTTACCTGATCGAAGACACTCTGCGCCATGAGTTGGACATTCCGGTCATCCACGACGACCAGCATGCCACTGCCATCGCCGTCATGGCCGGCACCATCAATGCCGCCAAGGTGACTGGCAAGCGCCTGCGCAACATGAAGGTGGTCGTTTGCGGCGTCGGTGCAGCCGGCATGGCCTGCTGCAAGATGCTCATTCAGGCGGGCGTTCGCAATCTGATCGGCTTCAACGTCCATGGTGCCGTCTCCAAGGGCGCGCCCAATCTGACCGAGCAGGAGAAGTGGCTGGCCGAGAATTCCAATCGCCGTCACTTCAAGGGCACGATGGAAGACGCTCTCAAAGGCGCCGACATGTTCCTGGGCCTATCTGTTGCCGGCGCTCTCAAGCCGGAATGGATCAAGGGCATGAAGGACAAGGCGATCATCTTCGCACTGGCCAATCCGAAAGCGGAAGTGGCGCCTGAGGAAGCAGAGAAGCTGGACAATGTGGCGGTGATTGCCACGGGCTCGTCGGCTTATGCCAATCAGGTCAACAACGCCCTGGTCTTCCCGGGCATGTTCCGCGGCGCTCTCGATTCGCGCCTCAAGGACATGACCGATGAAGTGAAGATGGCGATTGCCAAAGCACTGGCAGGCGTCGTCTCGCGCACTCAGCTGCACGAGGAGTACATCCTGCCGGATGCCTTCGACCCCCGCGCTCACAAAGCGGTGGCAGATGCGGTCGTGAAAGCGGCTAATGAACTCGGTTTGAGCCGCCGCCCCGAGCGCAAAACGTCGACTCTCTAGTCGGCGCAATTTCATAAGTTTCCTAGGCGAAAACCGCAGCAGCTGTCCACGCGGACAGCTGCCTGCCGGTGAATCTGAGGTAAAAAGTCATGAAAACTCTTGTTCTATTCGACACGCCGCATGGGCTCTTCAGCCTGATGCTGGCAGAAATGCCGTTGCCGCCCGTGGAAGGTCGTCGCTACGTCTTCTCCGGCAAACGTTACGAAGTGATCGAGATCATCGAATGCCTGGGCGCGCGCGATGAAACCGGTCGAGTGAAAGGAGCCAATGAAAAGCTCATGGAGCTGCTCACGGCCTTGTCCGGCGATGCAACCGAAGCGATTGCTCGGTTGGCCGGCGTCACCAATATCGGTGCCGAAGACGGCTCCAAGAAAACTGCCGGCGGATTGATCATCTCCGTCGGTTCGGTGGTGCCGAACGAATTCGACCACGTCGTCTTCGTTCGCTGCAAGGCTGACAATCGCAAGGTTGCTGCCCGCACGACCACCTCGCTTGCCCAGATGGTCAAATCCTTCGCTGCTGGCGATGCCACCACAAGTGATACCAACCAGTAGATAGACAAAACCGTGCCGGAGGCGCAGATGAGAAGCAATCACGTGTCGCGAATGCTTCTTGGCGCCTCTCGGCACAACCCAAATGCGACACATTCACGCGTTAAAACACGCGTGGCAAGGACTACCAAACAATGGCTACCAGGAAGGCGAAAACCGGCTCCAAGAAGTTGGGCATGGTTGGTTGCGGCACCGCTGAACAGATGTTCAAGAGCGATGTCAAAAAGACATTCGGCAAGGTCGAAGGCGTTGTCGGAATTCAGGTGCTCAAGGACAAGATCGTCCTGCGCGTGGTCAGCGAGGAGGTGGCTGCAAAGCTTCCCAAGTCGTACCGCCGGCGCCCAATCGAGACCGTCGTCACAGGAACCATTCGCAAGCAGGCGGTGCAGTAAGACACGTTCTTGCTTCAACCGCTGTCTGACTGGGGGCAAAGTAACCGCCGGTCGCAGGTTCTGCTGTTTACAGCTTGAGCCTGCCGCCGGCACAAATGCAACGCTAAGATGGGGAGCGCTAAATGCCCCAAACTTTGAAAGAAAACGGAATCTGCGCAGAGGGCATGTGCTCTTTTGCCGATTCCATTCCAACATCGCTTGATATTGGAGACGAAATCGATCGTCACGTCACTCAGCCAAATCTCAAATTGGCCGAGGAAATCGCCGCCTGGGCTGTGAAAGCCTATCGCGAGAAAATCGCCAGAGAGAGGGTCTCAGGCGGCACCTTGGTTCCATTTCCCTGGAAACGAGATGTGCTCAGCCTGGAAGTGGAACATGCAGTCGACCAGATTCTGATCAGGAAGGGTTGGCATTTCAGCCATAACTTCGTGACCAACAAGGTCTTCATCATGCCCACCACTCCATCGGACGGCAAAGGACGTTACGGTCCGGCTCCATCGTATTGAGTGAGCTTACTGCATTGCTTGCCCTCAGATTGAGGCAGTGACCGGGAAGGAGGAAGAGTTGCTCCGGCAATTTCTTCCTCCTTCCATTTTTGCATCTGTTTTACTGTATGTTTTAGTATTAAGCAAACAGGCATTAGTTGTGGGGTTCCCCCGAAACACGAAAGCAGCGCAAAAACAAATTGCTAAATGACTGGCGCAACTCAGTGCAGTTCGGCTGGTTTGAAGCCAGCAAAAAAACGCTGTCACCGCAGCTTCTGTGTGAGGGGGGAAAGTACGAGTAATAGAAGCTTTTGATAGTTGCAAAGAGATCCTCGCGCGACATCCGCGAAAGGCCTCAAAGTTCTGTTTTAGATTAAAGCTGAAGGTATTAAAATCACGTGAAAGTTTTGAACTCCGAAAAAGCCTGTTTTTATTGACTGTTCAGTCTTTGCGCTCATGATCAGGCTTCTTGTCTTGGACGCACTGATTCTGTTACGCCAAATTATCTCTTTATCCACCAATACAAAAACCCGAGCAATAAACACGACAACCATCTGACTCGATCAATCGAAACTCGCTCAAACAGCAATCTTGCTGTTTGAGATGAACACGAGAGTCGACTGATTTAGTCAGGTCCTTATGGGACGAATTCGAGAACGGCAATACGCTCTTTGCCTTTCTCGAATTCGCCTCTCGTCGTGCTGCCTGCCCGGGCCCGTGCAAGAGAGCTGACTCATCAATTCTGGTGAGCAGAACTATCTATAGAAATGGAGACTGTCATGAACACACTCAAGGCAATCGCGCTGTGCAACAACGCGGGTGTCATGATCGTGTGGCTCTGGACAGAACTGATTCCGAATTGCCTGGGCATGTCGATCCGCAAGGTCGATGTGAAGACAGGCAAGACGACGGTTCTGAGCTCTCGCCTTGTTCGATTCAAGGGCGAGACGACGGATGCCACCGAAAGTGATACCGATTCGCATCCCGTCCAGGGATGCAAGTGGTTTGACGACGACGTCGAAGAAGGCGCCGAAGTCTACTACGAACTCGTCCCCAGGATCGGCAAGCCCGGCAACCTGAAGGACGGCACGCCTGTCCGCACCAACACTGTGACGCTCGGATTCGATTACGGTCCATACGTCAAGGCGTGTTTCAACCGCGGTCATCTGGTCTCCACCCAGTGGGTGGCCGACCAACTGCCGAAGCTGGCAGACGGCAAACCTGATCCGGCGGCACTTGTGGCTGCCATTCAGGACCCGGAAAGCGCCATCGCCAAGAAGCTGGGTGCGAGCCTTCCGGCTTTCACTCGGCTTCCCTACGAAGACGCTAAGCGCATCGCCGGTCACGTGTTGGCTCTGTACTACGAGCTTTCATCGCCGGCGATGGTGCAGTACCTCAAGGACAACAAGGATGTCTGGAGCATGGTCCTCGGCAATGCCGGCAAGGACGATGTGACGAACGCCAAGACCCGCGAGGAGCTGCACGCCATCGGTGCGGACGTCACCGACCGCATTCTGCCGTCCTCCAACCTGCCGCACAACAAGTCGGCAGTAGTGATTGGCCCGGATAAGACGCCGGTTTCGTGGACGTTGCAGAGCGTCAACCCCACGCCGACCGGCTATTACACGCAGGCCAATCACGCCCTGCAACTGACCTCGGAAAAACTGGCCGAGGTTGGTGTCGACTACTTCGAGCGGACCAAAGCGGACTGCGATGATGTTCAATCGCAGAGCGCCGAATACCGCAAGAAGAACGCGGCCGTCATGTCGCCAGTCGACCTCGGTGACGGTACCGAGGTGCAGGCAATCTTCTCGCCGTCGACGGAAGTGAGGAGCAAACCGAAGATCGAAAAGGGTCAACGGACGTTCCCGCTTCTGGAGATGGCCGCCAGCACGGCGAAGGTGAAAGAGGTGTTGCTCAAGGCGAAGCAGGGGGTTTACTTCCTGGCTTTCTACCCTGGGTCGCCCTCTTTCCTCGACGTCGCCACCTGGTTGCAGAAGAAGAAGCCCAATCTCTTCATCCGGGGAGCGGTCAGCTCGGCCCAGGCGCTGCCCAAGCAGCAAGAGGGCATCGAGGACGACACGTTCCCGGATATCCAGCGGGCTCGCCCGCTGGGTCTCAACTCGCTCAGCTCGTTGCTGGAGACTAATCACCCGGAAGAAAACGCGCTCATCAACGCCAAACCGGCGGTGGCTCTGTTCCGTCCTCGCAAGAAGACGCCAACCATCATCGCAGCGGCCGCGTTGGAAAACGGGTGGGAAGACTGGCATGCGGAGTTGCTCAAACTGCCTGATGCTCACGCCATCATTCACTCGAAGGTGATCGTCGTTGATCCCTTCGGTGATGACCCGTGGGTGTTGGGTGCGGCGAGCGACAATCTCGGGCTGAAGGCAGGCATCGCCAATGACGAGACGATGCTGGCCATCCGCGGCAACAAGCGGTTGGCGCAGGCGTATTTCGTTCACATCATGGACGTGTACAGCCACTTCATGTGGCGCTACCTGGTTTCGACCGGGAAAGGCACGTTCGCGGGTGAGCTGTCGACGACGTCGGCCTGGCAGAAGAAATATCTGTCTGGTCGCGCGCACGACGAGTACGCTTCGTGGTTGGAAGGAATCGCTGAGTAACACCATTATCTGGAGCCGTAAGCGAGCGCATAACTCGTAACCCGGCTTCCCTTAGTGGTGTCAATGAGGGCGTTCGGAAACGCAGGGGAGGCGCAAGCCTCCTCTGCGTCCCGGGCGTTTTTTCGAGTAACGTCGAACATGGGATGGCGACTGCTTCCGGCAATTCTGCCGGGGTCAGTGGCAGTCTTGTGTCCACACAAGAAACGGAGAATTCTCATGAAATGCTTTACCGCAACTGATGGTGTGGTCACCGCCGGCATCCGCCTGAGGAAAGACGCGCCCACGACTGCCGACGGGAAACCCCGTTACTTCGTGCATGTGAATCCGGACCACTTCGGAGAAGTGCATTCGGTCGAAGCGCTTCTTTCAAGTGGCTGCGCGCACCTCGATGGCGACGATGTCGTCGTCGACCGCTGCCTCTACGACGGCGGTGACCTCAAACCGGAGACCGCGCCTGACGGCAAGGCTCTGGTTTTGGGCACAATCGACCAGCAGCAAGCCGACTTCGGCGACCGCGCCAAGCCGGACGCCTACCGCACGGCCATCGGCCCCAACGTCTGCTTCCACGCAGTCGTGAGCCGGCACAACAACCGGGTGATGGGCAAAACGACCGGGCACGAGCAGTTTGCATTCCTCGGCATCTTCGAGGACGGCGACCGCATCGAAGCCAACGTCATCTTCGAGACGGACGGCAACCAGCCGCTCGACCTCTGGGCTGACGGCGTACTGCTGAGCTACCGGGGCGACGAACTTCGCTTCCATACGGTGCCTGTGGTACGCAAGTCCGAGCGCTTCGTGCGCCGGCAGGCGGCATAACAACCGCATGACGAAAAGGCGGCAGAAACAGTCGGGTCAAAACCCCGGCTGCTATGCCCCTTTTCTCATTTTTTGGCCTGGGTCTTTTAACTTTGCAGCACCGTGATTATTTCTTGGGGCTGGGCATACTA
>CAZHEZ010000085.1:0-29196 GCA_964531315.1 uncultured Candidatus Obscuribacterales bacterium
ATGACGTTTATCGTGCCTGTTATATGCGGTTGATCGAGAAGAACGAACAGTTTTACGAGCGCTTTCCTGATGATGCTGAAATTGTTTCTCGTGTAGTTAAACATCTGCTCTCCAATGATGTGCAACTGCCCTGCGGTGAAACGCTCACTCCGAGGCGTTTTCTCCAGCTCGGGATCAACCTTGGATTTAAGTGCTCCGGACATTCTATGAACGCGATTCATTATTTGCTGGAGACTGCGTTTGTTCCAAACGTCTCAAAGGAAACACTGTCATTTGTTTTTCTTCGTGGCGTCGAGAATCTATTGGACTTCAACACCAATCCGATTTATTCACTGTTGCATGAAGCAATCTACTGCCAGAATCGTGCTTCCAACTGGTCTGCAAACAGAATCATGAGAGAGTTTCCGCAGTTCGATCTAAAGAATAGTCAGATCTACTTCACCGGAGAAATGATCTATCCATGGATGTTCGATGAGTACAATTGCCTCAAACAATTTAAGAAGGTCGCGCAGCAGTTGGCGGAATATTCTGATTGGCCAACTCTTTATGACGCTGGCGTTTTGAAGAAAAACACAGTCCCTTGCGTCGGCACGATTTATCACGGCGACTTGTATGTCGATCGAGTTATGGCGGAGCAAACAGCCAAGACGATTCGTGGCTGCAAGTACTGGCTGACCAATGAGTACGAACATGACGGTTTGCGTCAAGACGGAGAGGTTGTGCTTGATCGTTTGCTCGCCATGCTCAAAGGTCAGCGCGACTAAAAGGTTGTTTTTTGAAAAGAATTGGGCGATGAGGGATTTGAACCCCCGACCTTCACGGTGTGATCGTGCTGCGCTACCACTGCGCTAATCGCCCGCCGCAGGATATTCTACTAGATCTTTTGCAAGCGTTTTTCAGGTGCAGGGCAACTGCAGTTAACAGTTCTACATTGGGCTATGCCTGGCCCGGTCGATGCATGGCATCGCCCCTACAGGGTGGGTCGCTCTAGTCGAGCGGACCTAACACCGACTCCACTCTATCGAGCAGCGCACCACTGGCAATAATTTGCTCCGCTTTCTCAATATCGAGATGAATTTCGCGATCTTCATCCATGTGAGGAATCGTCTCCCGCACCAATTTGTATGCGGCGTCCACACCCTTACCGGGCGCCAGTCCGATGGACTGCTGATCGCAGGTTTCGTGAGTGATGGCATCGCCGCAATTGCCGATGCGGAAATCCATTCCCTGGCAGGCACAAACCAGTTCGATAGCCAGCGATTTGCGCACGTTTTCCAAAATCATGCGCGCTTTGCGGGCGGCAATGGAGCCCATTGAGACATGGTCTTCCTGGTTGGCATTGGTGGTAATCGAGTCCACGCTGGCCGGGTGACACAATACTTTATTTTCTGAGACGAGGGCGGCTGAGGTGTATTGCGAGATCATCAAGCCGGAATTGAGACCGCCTCTGTGCGTCAGAAAAGGCGGCAGTCCGTCTGAAAGCGCCGGGTTGAGAAGGCGCTCGACGCGGCGTTCTGAGATGTTGGCCAGTTCGGCGATGGCGATGGACATGTAGTCCATGGCGAGCGCGAGGGGCTGCCCGTGGAAGTTGCCTCCCGAAAGTGCATAGCCGTCAAAAACCAATGGGTTGTCGGTGGCCGAATTGATTTCGATTTCCAGTACCTGACGGACATGCTCGAAAGCCTGCCGAGAAGCTCCGTGCACCTGGGGCATGCAACGCAGAGAATAAGCATCCTGAACACGAGTGCAGCCTGTATGACTCTTTATTAGTTCGCTCTCCGCCAGAAGGCGGCGCAGATTGGCGGCTGATTTAGCCTGCCCGCGATGAGGACGCACTTGCTGAATGATTTCGGCGAATGGTTTTTCGGAGCCGAGATGCGCTTCCAGCGACATGGCGCCGACAATGTCGGCTACTTTCGCTAATTTTTCAGCCATGAGCAAGGTCAATGTGCCGACCGCGGACATCATCTGAGTGCCGTTGACCAGCGCCAGACCTTCTTTTGCGGACAGTTCGATGGGCGTGAGCTTGGCTTTCTTAAGGGCGTCCATGCCGGATTGGCGCTGCCCTTCGTACACGGCTTCGCCTTCACCGATTAAAACAAGGGCCAGATGCGAGAGGGGGGCGAGGTCACCTGAGGCTCCCAGGGAGCCCTTTTCCGGCACAATTGGGTGGACTCCGCGGTTGAGCATGTCCAAAAGCAGATCGACAACTTCGATGCGGATGCCTGAATATCCTTTAGCCAGGGCGTTTGCCCGCAAAAGCATAATGGCTCGCACGGTCTCTTCGTCAAAAGGGGCGCCGACGCCAGCGGCGTGGCTTAAGAGGAGATTGCGCTGCAGCCTGGAGGCGTCCTCTTTCTTGATGACCACATCCTTAAATTTGCCAAAGCCTGTGGTGATGCCGTAAACGACAGCCCCCTCGTGAAGAAACTTTTCAACTACAGCGCGGCTCTTGGAAAGCTGCTCGGTTGCCATTGCCGAGAGCTTGACAGTTGCTGACGACTGGGCGACCCGGGCGACATCTTCCAATGTCAGCCTGTGACCGTCTATCTGCAAGGTTGCGGCGGAGGGCTTTGTGGTTGTGACCATGCTTTCCTTGTCCTGAAAACGTTCTACAGAAACGTTCTAAGGATGTTAGCAGCCGGAAGGACAAAGGACGGACTTACTAATTATGATTGAATCTTGACGGCAACTTGACATCGGAACAAAAGCCGACTGTTAACGTCTTTCACTGCTTAAACCCACTTTCATGTGACCAGGCCGGATGAGCCACCTGGTTTTGGCACTTTCGGCGGCGAAACCTAGTGAAAATCAGGGTTTGTGGCACCTGACCTCATGGTAAGATGAAGTGGCTAAAGTTGTCAAAGTATTCGTCCGTCAATCTCTAAGTGTCCGTGGGGAAACTCTTTGCCGGTTTCCCGAGTGATATGAAAAATAAAGGTATGACCAGATCGAAGCCGCCAAAATCAAAGAAGATAGAGCGTTTGCGCGTTTCTGCATTGGCTTTTGTTGCGCTCAGCGTTTTTCTGGTTGCCCCTTCGTCATTTGCTGTGGCAGACAATGACGGCAACTTACTAAAACTGGAAGAAAAATTTTTCCAACATACTTATCCGAAAGATAGTATCGATGAGCGCCTAGACCGCATTGAGAAAATGGTTTTCGGTGAAGCGAAAAATGGAGATGAAGGGGCTCGCTTATCATCTCTGGTGCAAGCGGTTCCCAATCTCAATAGTGCATCGGATACCGACTCTCCGCCTGCAAGCGCTGCGCGCGGCGGGGGAGCGCCGGCCGGCAAAGGCGGTGGCTCTGCCAGGCCGCCCGCCAGCACACAACAGGCTGATGACGAAGATTCAGAGCCGGCACCGATTGGCAATTATCCGGCCATTGACGCCATCGAAAGAAAGGCTTTTGCCGGCAAAGTTTATACGCAAGAACCTGTTAATCAACGATTGGCGCGCCTGGAGACGAAGTATTTCGGCAAGCCTTCCACCGGCTCAGACCTCACGGATCGGACCGATCGACTGAAGGCTCAATCGGGTATCGACATCACTAAAAATGCACCTCTCAATGCCGATTGGGCAGACGAGGATGATGAAGATCCCACCAATATTGCGCCACCGCAGCCGGTGGCAAAACAAGGCGGCGACAGAACCAGTTTTAGCGGGCACAATTTTGCAGATTCCTTCCGTAAAGCCGGCATGATCCCGCAGACCAGCATACCCAGCAATGGCATGTATGGTGGCATGGGCGGCGGCAGCAGTGCCGGCAGCCGCTCCGGATCATCCAGCGGTTCGTACGGCGGTGGGTCGTATGGAAGCAGCGGCGCAGGCACCGCTGCACCAGCACCGAGGGCTCGCGCTCCGGTCACTTCACAAGACTTTGATGACGATGACGACGATCTGCCGCCTCCTCGAACCAGCTCGGTTCCGCGGACGGCTCCGGATGTTCGTGCCTCGTCTCCGCGTGCACAAGGAATGGGCTTGAACGCACAAGTAACACTTATGGAAAACGAAGTGTTCAGCAAGACTTTCCCCAAAGACGCATTGCCCACCCGATTGCATAGATTGGAACAGTCTCTTTTCCCGCAAGAAAAGCCGTGGACGGATAGAGCATTGCCGGATCGAGTCAATCGACTGGCGGGCGTAGTGCAAATTTCCCCCGGCGGTGGCGGTTCGCCTCAGCGCGTTGCCCAGAGCCCGCAACCGGCTCCCAACTACAGTGATGATGACGGCTATCCACCGACTGCACCATCAATGAAACCGAAAAGGCCGAGCGGTTTGGGAAAAATCATCAATTCGATCGGCAACATGATTGGCGGTGGTTTTGTTGGTGGTTACCCGATGCAGTCAGGCCAGGTAGTTACCGATCCACGCACCGGATTGCTGCTTGATACGGTGACCGGCAACCTCATTGATCCGACGACTGGAATGGTAATCGGTCAAAGAAGTGTTCAACGCTATGGCACCGGATTTGGTAGCGGATATGGAAATGGTTTTGGCAGCGGCGTAGGCACATTCGGCAATGGTTTCTCATCGGGTGGATTTGGTATCGGCACAGGCGGCCTTCGCTTCGGCGGTGGTGGCATGGGCATGCCTATGGGAGGCTACGGCTTCGGTCCGTAACCGGTTCGGAAGATAGAGGTTTGGCGTGATTCTTGTTCTTGGCGGTTCTGGTCTGCTTGGAAGCGCTATTTTGAAGCACTTACAGCAGCAGAGATATCCTTCCCGCGTGCTCTCGCGCGGCATGGGCGACTGGCAGAGCTCCAACCTGCCGAAATTGAAACAGATGGGCGTCGAAATCGTCACCGGGGATATGAAAGATCCCGATGTACTGGCAAAAGCCATCAATGGCTGTACCGGGGTTATACATGCAGGCGGCAGTCTGCATCAAAGAGATGCCAATGAGATGAAGGCGATTCACCTTGATTCTGTGATCGAATTGGCGCGGTTGTCTGAATTAGGTGGTGTTCAGCGTTTTATCCACGTTAGCTGTCTTGGTGCAACCCAGCATTCATCGAGCATGCTGATGCGCTACAAATGGGAGGCGGAGCAAGTGATCAAGGCTGCGCCATTCTACTGGACGATTTTTCGCCCTTCTTACTTCTATGGCGAAACCTTTCCTTTTCTAAATGTTGTTCTGCCGGTTTTGAAATTGAAGCCGGTCATTCCGATTCCTGGTGCCGGCTTGAACGAGATTGAGCCTGTGGCGGTAGATGATGTGGCCAATCAGATCGTGCAGAGTCTTTACAACCGGGGCTCGGTAAGCAAGCTCTATGAGGTTGGCGGGCCGGTAACTTACACGATGATTGAATTCATCGATTTGATTAGGCATTACATGAAAATCCGTACGCCGACGATGCATGTGCCGACCGACAGTGCCGACAAGTCTGCCAAGGTTTTCGGCAAGATTCTCAAGAACGTGCACACCGATTTGATAGGCTTGATGACGGTGGATTCCAGGTGTTCGGAGGACGAGCTGGAGCTGCCGGCCCCCCTTTCAGAGCGAACTCTTGAAGAGTCCCTGCCGCGAATTATTCAAAAACTTTAGTCTTTGACGAAACAACCCAAACAATGGATAAGGCAGGGCTGCGCCGAATATGCTAACGTTGAATCTTCGCAGATTTGCTATCACAAAACGGAATCTCAAGTAGGCAGCGCGTGAGGACTTTTAGATGATTAGACTCGGCAAACCGGTACAGTTGCTCGAGTGGGGCCAGGGGACAAATACTACCAATCAGATTTGGACGATTTTCGCCGAAGGAACGATTGAAGGTAAGCCCCGTTGCACTGACGGTGTAACAGACGTACTTATCGCTATTAACGGCAAGTTCGATAAAAAGAATGGTGCCGACGACTACGTCAAAATCATGCAGCAGGGCGAAGGTATGACACCGGCTTCGCAAAAATGGGGCGAAGTAGCGATGGGCACGCTTAGCAAAGTTGATGAGAGCGGAGGAAAAACGGTAGTGCATATCGCCTTGCGCGGTGCTACTAAGATCGGCAAGCTGGTGCGTTAGACGGCCAGTCCCATTCGACACAATCAGTAATCAAATCAATTCGAATTAGTTTTTGTACGGGAGACGCCATGCGGCTCCCTTCTTTTTTCTTCTTTTTCGACGTACTGTTTAAGTTGACCAACCACTTCTTTCTGCACGAATTTGAGAAAAAACGATACCATTGACGGTGGCACTAGCGGCCCGGCGTCCACGTGCAGCGTATAAGTCAAATTGGTTTTGCCGCCGTTGACGGATGCCAGATCCCATGAACCATCCACGTGTTTGAAATTGCCGTCCAGTTGCTTCCAGTTGAGACGGTTGGGACTGGCTGCAATGTTGCTGATTGTGTGCTGCACCTGATTCTTGATGAACATCTGCGGTTTGAGATAGGTCTCTAAAAAAACAAAATCGCCATCGCGGCGCGTTATCTCAGATGTCTTGATGCGTTTGAAGATCTGAGGATAAACTTCGAAACTTACTAAAGCCTTCCACACATTGGCCGGCTCGGATGCGATGACGATGCTTACGGATGATTCCGCCATCCCCTTCGGCAATTTTTTACCCGGCTCATATACCGGCATTTGCGTTTCAGCTAATTCTATTTTTGTCGTCTGTTGCTCAGGCGTATGGCTGCCTGCAGATTCCTTTTCTTGCCGGTTTGTCTTTTGTGTTTCTGTTTCGGCAACAGGCCCTTTATTTTTTGCAACTGATGCGGGGCAGTTGACTGCTGTAAGCGTGAGCAAACAACAGCAGACGATGGTGCTTAGCAAAGCGGCAGGGACGTCGCTTTTTGCAGTTGTCACTGAAATCTCCGGGCGGTAACTACAATCTATACCACGAAGTGAAGGGGCTCATATCGACTACTTTGCCGATTTTTCCGGTTAAGATTTGTGCCTTGCCAATGTCGGAGCGTTCTTTCACTCTGCCAAGCGGATCGATTATGGCGGAAGGCCCTGTGTTGGCGGCAAAAACAAAATACCGTCGATTTTCAACCGCACGTATGACAGAGGTGGCAATCATCTGCTCGCCGATTAAGGAATCGTGGAACCAGGCCAGGTCGCTTATATTTACGAGCACCTGTGCGCCTGCGCGGACAGTAGATGCAGCTTCTTCCGGAGAGATGGTCTCGAAGCAGATCAAAGGACCGACACGAGCCGATGCAAGGTCGAATACCTCCGGTTTTACACCGGAGCTGAAACCCCCGCCTGCCGGAGTGTTTGTCATGCGTCTTGCCCACTCAGGAAGCATCTTCAAGAAAGCCGGCGCATATTCGCCGACAGGCACGAGATAGCGTTTGTGGTAAATGTTTCCCACGATAATGCCACTACTGGTGATGCCATAGGCTGAATTATATGGGTGCCCGTTTTTATCCGAGTCCATGGCACCAACCACAATATCGGTGCCGCTTGATACGGCCAGATCCTTGAGATTCTGCTGCAATCCGCGCTCGCTTGAAAGGTAGGTAGGCAGTGAACTTTCGCTCCAAACGGCCAGGCCTTTTGGGACCCCGGTCATCAAGTCTTTGTGAATGCGAAACAGCTCTTCAATGACATAGCGCTTCTTCGTTTTTTGCATGTCGATATTGATATTCTGCTGAACAATCGAGACAGGAATATCGGCAGTATATTTGTCAGTCGACGATTGATAAAAGCCAAAGGACAGCACTGCGGTAAGGATTATTGCCATAGCAAATCCCTGATACAGAGCCACTGTGCGTGAAGGAGCTTGCAATGCATTGGTGCCTTTCAATTTGGAAAGGTTGGCGATTATTGTTGCGAAAACGGCATTGCACATTACCATCAGGTAGGAAAGACCGATGCCACCGACAACACTGGCGACTTGAATCATCGAAATTTGTTTGTACTGCGTGTACTCGAGCATGGCAAACGGTACGCCAAGAGCGGCATGCGCATTGCCGAGTTTGTTGACGACTAAAACCCAGATTAGAGGCATGATAATGAAGGCCGGAAGTTTTAGACGTTTTTTTGATCCCTCGGTTAAAAACTGCCCAGTGGTGGGAACAAGGTGTGCGACTGCCGCAAAAATGCCGATGATCACTCCCTGATGAACGGAAACAACCATCCAGGCAAGAGCAGCCAGAAGCCAGCCTTGCCAGTTGTTGAAGCCGAGCCAATCGAGCGGTTGCAGGCCAAGGTACCAGTTTTGATAGACCATATTGTAGGCGGTGCCGAATACGGTGCCCCGGAAAAACGCCTGCCAGATAGTTTTGCTGGATGCCGTCAACAGCAAAAGTGGTGCCAGAGCCAACCAGGCAAGAAAGGAGAAAGAAAAGGCATAATCGCTGCCCGGAAGTTGCAGCGTCACTCCCGGCGCCGACAATCCAAGCACTGCGCCCGAAAGTAAAGGCAAACCCAAATTAGAAGGCCAGCTGAACTTGAAATGCGGCTTCTTGGTTGTGGTTTCTTTCTTTTGACGCTTCTCGGCCGTTTTCGTCATCCAATAAACAGTTAGTGGTTTGCAACCAACGTCATTATAGATTCTTTGCCGTGCCCAAAATGATTTCTATATACCAAATGGGCAGGGTTGAGACTATTCAAGCGGCCCGGACTTCAAAGGGAGCGTCTAACGCTCCCTTTGGATTGATCTCAATTGGCATGCTGCAGGCCAATTCTTATTTCGGTCTGTGGCGCTTGCCGATTATGGCTCTTTCTTGGCCAGTTCGGCTTTGACGCGTTGCTCGATTTCTTTGAGCATAGCCGGATTGCCTTCCAGGAAATGTCTTGCCTGGTCGCGTCCCTGACCGATGCGCTCTTCTTTATAGCTGAACCAGGTACCGGATTTCTTGACGATTTCCAGTTCGGCGGCTGTATCGAGCAAGCAACCAGCGGAGTTGATGCCGCGTCCGTAAATGATGTCGAACTCGGCGATCCGGAAAGGCGGAGCGACTTTGTTTTTGACGACTTTTACTTTGACACGGTTGCCGAATTCGACACCATCCTTCTTGAGTGTTTCGATCTTGCGGATATCAAGACGAATGGATGCATAGAATTTGAGCGCGTTGCCGCCGGTCGTGGTTTCCGGGTTGCCGTACATGACGCCGATTTTTTGGCGCAACTGGTTGATGAAGAT
Organism: uncultured Candidatus Obscuribacterales bacterium; assembly: GCA_964531315.1. Lineage (GTDB taxonomy): Bacteria > Cyanobacteriota > Vampirovibrionia > Obscuribacterales > Obscuribacteraceae > QKMZ01. Next base: position 9,086 of record CAZHEZ010000085.1, read on the forward strand.
GACCATGGTGTTTGTTTTGCTGACGATTGCCGTCAACTTTCTGAGCGCCTGGCTCATCAAACGGGCTTGCAAGCCCGGCAAGCTGTCGCCCATTTCGCCTTCGATTTCAGCCTTCGGTACAAGCGCGGCAACCGAGTCGATGATGACCAGGTCGACAGCGCCGGAGCGCACCAATTGCTCGGTGATTTCGAGAGCTTGTTCGCCAGTGTCCGGCTGTGAAATGAGGAGTTCGTCCACATTCACGCCCAGGGCTCTGGCGTATTCGGGATCCATGGCGTGCTCAGCATCAACAATAGCTGCGATGCCGCCCATCTTCTGGACTTCGGCTGCAACGTGTTGAGCGAGCGTAGTTTTACCGGATGATTCCGGTCCGTATATTTCAATGATTCTGCCGCGAGGCAAGCCGCCTACGCCCAGGGCAACGTCCAGGGACAATGCGCCGGTAGGCACCACTTCAATGGCCTGATGGCGCGAATCGCCCAGACGCATGATTGATCCTTCGCCGTAGGCTTTCTTGATCGAATCAAGAGCCATTCCCAAAGCTTTCAATCTTTCTTGCGGTGCGGAATTCTTGCTTTCCTTGTTGTCCTTGCCGTTTTGTTCGGCATTGCTCTTCTTGTCCATGGCTTTTTCCGTGGTTTTGTCGGGCGTGGACTTCTCTTTCTCTTTCTCTTTTGTTGCTACTGCCATTACCTATTCTCCTTTAGATTTTGCTGTACCCGAGCATTCCACAGCCGATTGTGACGTTGGAACTACGGGCTCTGCACACGTGGGGCCGGTGCAAAACCTAATAGTCATGCGGATTGCCTTATTCACACACCAATTCAGATTATAGCCGCTACAAAGACGCGGAGCGTATTAAAAGTGGCTCCGTGACCGCATGTCGGCCGTTTTTATATGTCACTGAGATCGAATATGTATGCTCTGGGTGTGCTCGACGCCAAATTTGTAACCGGTGACTCCAGATCGGTCAAATTGCAGGCGCCAACCCAGCACCCTATTAGGCTTTTTGTTTCAAAGCCGGGGGCGGGGGTATAAAAAGGTTGGCTACCCAACAATTTATATAGGGTGCTTGTTAATTACAGACGTAATTCGCCGCCGATGAGTTCAATTTCGCCGGCATATTTTATCTGGTGCATTTGAAGCAGCCTCGGTACACCTGAATCTGGTATTGGGACTGAATTGTGGAGGCAGGTGGCAATGAAAGCGGCACCGAAGCTATTCTCAATCAGGCAGAGTGACTTATTTGAGTCCTTCAACCCTGTTGAGCTGGGCAGACTCTTGGGCATTTTGGAAGAGTTGGAGCTGCCAAAGCACCACATGGTTTTTTCACCCGGAGCACCTTCCGAGGCCATCTATTTTATAGAGAAGGGTCGGGTACGCCTGACCAGACTTTCACCGGAAGGAAAAACGGTAATTCTGGCGCTTTTGGGACCCGGAGACCTGATTGGTGAGGCCTCCTGGGAGGCCGGCGAGCATGACAGCTATGCTGAAACGCTAGAAGAGTCGAGGATATATCAAATCAGCCGGGAAGCCTTTCAGAACTTCATTCGCGAGAATCCGGAGTTTGGGTTGAGGCTGATTCAAATCATAGGCGGCAGGCTGAAACAGGCACAGGCGCGCATTGAAGATTTGGTCTTCAGGCAGGTCCCCAGCCGTGTCGCCCGGTTGCTTGTCACACTCGCGGAACAGCACGGCAAAGTCACTCCTAATGGCATTCGAGTCGAGTTTCCTCTTACCCATCAAGAAATCGCCGATTTGGTCGGGTCGTCAAGAGTGACTGTGACTCAGATCCTCAATAGATTCCGGTCCAGCCACTGGATTGACATAGAATCCAAGCGCGTCACTATTCACAATCTTGACGCCCTGGAAGAAATGGTCCGGCAGCCCTGAAGCGACGGGATATAATGGGCATTCATGTGTCCGTAGCGCAGCTGGATAGAGCGTCGCCCTCCGAAGGCGAAGGTCTTGGGTTCGAATCCCAACGGGCACAAATTTTTCTCTAGCAAACAGCGTGATACTGCACATAGTGCGCAGTATTTGGCGTCGCGCAATTGTGGCAGCCGGTCTTTAGTCGACCGGTTCAAGGTTTTTCATCGGATCGAAGTCCTGGCGCCAGATAGTGGACCTAAAAGCGGAGATCGCTGCGTCCATTTCGTCTGCAAAGGTTTCGATCGGTGCTCTGTAATAGAGTGAATAGACAACTGTTCCATTGCCTAGAACATCTAGACAATATTCGACTGCCTTTGTACCTGTTCTTTCATTTTGAAATTCAAAGATGGCAGCCTTAAGTCCGTTGAAATCAGAAGTTTTTACGGCGAGGCAATCTTTTTCCTCGCTTTGTACGGCATGCCGTCCGGCTGACAGCAAGGCATTTCGCAGATGGGTGACATTGGCCAGTGCGCCTTCGGTTTCGACCAACCTGGTGGCTTCAGCGCTTCCCGCTTTCAGGTTCACCGCTCTGTCGAAGAGTTCTTCTTTACGCAGTTGACCGTCGAATTCCTCAAGAATTTGTCCTGAAAAAAATATGCCGAAGGATGTCTTTGACGAGGGGTCTTTTTTGAACGTAATAAACGTTTCGGATGGCAGTCCGGGATGAATCGATTTCGCTGACATGCTTGCAGCCCAGCCGGCAGATATCTGCATGCTTACCAGTGCACCATTTGTCTTCAGAACACCGTCGTGCAGTGAGAGTTCTTTAGTAATGCGATTGCTATTGTTCAGGAGTGCCATCAAATTGTTCCTTTAAAAGACAATCGAAGAGTTGTTTGAATCCCATTTGTTTGTCATGCTTGCGCCCCCAACTGTTGAGAATCATACAATTGTCTTCTGTCTGATTATACAGTCCTAAAACAATATGACCGCCGGCTCCCATGCCGGGCTCGAGTTTGCCTGCATCTACTGCCAGCGCTGTGGCACCTCTTTCACTGGCGAATCGATCGATCAATATTTGCTTCAACTGTTCTTCACTGCCGACAAAGGTCTGGCTCTTGCTCATTTCTTCCAGCAAGTTTGGATCGGCGCTTTGCGGTGCCGGACCAATCAAGACAAAACCTTTGTCAAAGTGACCCGGTCCCGCGACTTGGTTGTACATATCTTCTAAGTGTTCGCTGCCGATGTGCGGACTGGAATAGTTGATGTCCAGTTCGTTGTCCGCGGCATCCGGGTTGAGAAAAGGCACCCAGCTGTCACCTTTCTTGTAACGCAATTCATGCTGAGTTTCAGTGCCGAAGAAAGCAATTTCACCAGGAGCAAATTTTTTCACAATCGCACCTTCAGTCTTGGGTGGGACAACGAATAACCCTTCTGGTGTTTCCAGCACGCACATATCCCGTTCTACTCTGCTCCAGTGTGCATTGGCAATCACTGTCTGCATGATTTTTCCGCTTGGACTTCGGAAGTTCTCTCGCTTCAAGTCTTCGAATGTCGTCCAATTGTCGCGACGCTTCTCGTAGATTTTACCTTCATCGTCTAGTATGAAAGCGCCCCGTTGTGATGGTTTTATACTGGTACCATCGGCAATGACGCAATTGTCGTTGACGGAAGCATCGGCGGCCAGTTGTGCGTAGCGGCGCGGTGCATTGAATGCCAGTTGCTTCTGTAGGACAGTCACATTACAGGTGTTGTTCATACCCTGATCGATCTGATGAGCATGAGCGACTTCAAAAAGAGTCATTTCGCCCAGCTTCTTGAGATGTTCTGGGTTTGGCACTTTGGATAGATCAACATCGAGGCTTTGCGGTCGAGCTTCGAAAAAACGTCTGACTTCTTCCAGTGTTCTTGTCGCTTCCTTTGGATTGTTGCTAAGCCGCTTCTCCAGGAGCTTTGTGTTCTCAATCACTCGCAAATAGTTTTCCTTTGGCAGCGCCTCCTTGGCAGCAGCAAACAGTTCACTTTTTGCCAGTTGGAGATTGGCCAAATCTGTTAGTTTGCCAAGCGTGTGTCCGGCAACGCGCATCTCCATACATTTGAGAAGGGAGGAAACCATTTCTGTACTCGACTTGATAGCAAGTTCTTCATTGCCTTTCAATTTCTCCGGATCGAGAATTTTTTCCTTACTTACACCTGTTGCGGTTTCTGTTGCGGAAAATTCAGTTGCTTTGTAAACTTCATTTCTCAGCTTTTGGCCTGCGTTGGCTGAGATTCTCTCTCTGGTTTCAGTCTTGATCAGTTTGGCAAGATCTTCGACCGTATGTTTATCAGCGCCCGGTTTGAGCAGGGATGTGGCCAACTCGTGCACTTCGTGGTCGAACTCTTTAGACCCGAAAGCGCAGTGAGTATGTGACATCTCCGCCATTCCCTTTTGCAGCAGATCTTTTGCATCTTCATTGATGATGGATTTTGCAGCAGTGCCGTTTATTTTGTTGCAAACCGCCTCGGAGGCTTCGGCAGCGATTTTTTCATCGATTCGTATCAATTTGCTGATGGGAATGACTTTGTCTGCGAATCCGAACGACATATCTAAAAAACCGGAAGCGGCAATTTTGGCGGACTGAGATTCATCAAAGTCGCTTCCCATCATGGCCCGGGTCATTTGCAACTTGACGCCCGCGCCGACCACTCCTGCTGAGGCAAGAATTGCTGCACTTGCAGGTGGGTCAGCGATTGAGATTGCCACGGACATCAATATAGTTGTTGCTTCCGAAACCGCCTCGGCGGTTTCTCTTTTTGTCATTACATAATTTGCCTTCGCTTCATAATAATTTTCCAGCGCCGTAAACAATTTTTCTCGAGTTTTGTCATCAAGCTTGTTCATTGCTTCTTTGTTCTGCGCGTAGACTTTTGCAACCTTAGCGTGAGCGTCCACCGCTGCTCCCATTAATACACCGTCTGCAGCGCCGTCTTGTCTGCTCAGTTCTTTTTGCAGAGAGATTATTCTTTGCCCGATCGGAACAGGCGAATACATATCTACAAGTTTGCGCCGCTCCGCACCGGTAGCGGTATGAAGTAAATCGGCGGTTATGGTTGTTCCGTATTTGAGATATTGATCTTCAAGTGCGGCCCGCTCTTTTGGTTTCATGGTGGCAAGCGTATCGATAACCTTGCCGATCGGTTCGTTAAATCCTACTGCAGCAGCACGAATGCGCATGACCTCTGTAATCTGATTCGGGTTTTTCAGTTGCAGAATTTCGCGAGCCAGCTCCATTTGTTCTTTTGACTTGAATATGTCATTTTGCATCCACATGGCGCCGGGATCATTCTTCGCCAGCAGTTTTTGCACGTCCTCTTTCGACAAGTGCATCAAGTCTTCTATTGATACACCCGATCCCTTCAAAAACGATGTCTTCATTTCCATAGACACGGTGCCGGTCTCGAAAGTTTTCTTGATGTACTTGTCGTATTCGCCGTAGCTTACGGTGTTGCCTTCCAAGTCGCGCTGGCGTCCATGACCGGACTGGTCGCACAAGTGCCTGATTATTCCCTCAAATGAATTGCGAAGTTCTTTGTCTTCGTCAGTCTTCGGATCGGCAAGGCGCTTCAGATCGATTGTCGACAGTGCGGATTCCAGGCGGCGTGCGCGCGTAGCGTTGTCCGCTTCATGCAGATTAGCAAGAATGGCCTCGCTTATAGAATCAGCCTTATCGTCACCGGCGAGAATCTGTTTTAACTTGCGTCTGGCAACAAGCAATTCATCGCCCTGCAAATCTGCAGAGACAAGCTTGTCTATCGCTTTTGGATCTTTTCTGTATTGGGCCTTTTCTTCCGGTGTGAGGTTGAGAATGCGTTCGAGTTTAGAGAGTCGACTATTGGTTTGTCCATGCGGATCCAGAGGGTTTTCCGCGACTTGCTCGCTGAAGAATTGCTCTACCGAACGCTTGCCCTTTTCCCTGGACTGTTCGTAGGTAAGTTTGTCTTTTGATTTATCTCCTACCTTTTCATGGAGCATGTGCATAATTTCTGCGCGTTGTCGGTCATCTTGCAGGAAGGTTTTGAGATATTCGTTGAGCTTGTCCAAATGTTCCGGATTTTTTCGAAGCGACATCCAACTTTCTTCTGAAAGGTTTTCAACAACTTTCTTCATTCCATTGAAGTCGTCCTTTTGTAAGGCTCCGAAAATTCCGTCGGAATGAAGGGTGCGCAATTCCGAGAAGAGCTCGGGAGTGCCCATCATCTTATGCTTGAGAACGTCATATTCAGTCTTGTCGTACTTTGTTGCATCCTTGAGGGCTTGATCCACGGCCCTGAAATAGTCGATTAAGGCTTTCTGATCTTCACTGGGATGTTTCAGTCTTGATAGCGACTCCCCTTTTGTAAACGCGGCCCGATCGGCAGGATCGGCGAATTCAACAAGCCGCCGTACTTCTTCTCTTTTGGCGCCCAGCCAGCCGAACCCCATCGTATTTTGATGTAATTCAGTTATCAGAGATTCGTTGCCTTTCGAAATCAAATCGGCAACAACCTCAGCACCAAGAGAATATTTGCGTTTTGCCTCTTGAGCTTCTGGTGTTTTTGCAAAAGCATCGCGAGCTTCCTGACTGGAAAATCTCATCGCATCTTTGAACAAATCGAAGTTGTTGCTGTCCAGACCAATGCGAACCATGCGGTTTACTAAATCCGGTGATTTGCCCCACTGAGGATTTTCAAGCATTATTTTGAGGGCATCTTTAGTGTCTTTATCGACATTGGCATCGGTGGTCAGCTGATTGTAAAGGTCATTGTGTTGTGTCTTCAATTCTTCAAGAGCGTTGGACGGCATCATTGCTATCGTATGCCGCATGGCTGTCTCAACATTGGCAATGCGCGCATCTTTTATGCCTAGCGAATCCGCCGCCTTCAAGAGCCCATGCCCACCGGGAATCGCTTCTACCGCTGTAGCGGTCATATCGTGAACTTTTCTAAGGTCTCTCAATTGAACCAGATCGTCTTGTAAGTCTCCGGCCCAATCAGTGACGCCTTTTTTTCGGTCGAGCAAGTTCTCAATCTCTTTTACAGCCCCCAACTGATCGCCCGCCGCCCATCTGAGATCGCTGAAGAATCGATTTCCACTTTGACTGACATTTGGATATTCGTTGATGACAAACTGGCGTTGTTCGACGGGCAAGCCCTCAAGCACATCTTTTAATTGTTTGAAGTCGACGTGCTCACCAAAGGGCAATCCATAAATCCCAGGTGCGTGCAACGCTTTTTCCAGCAGTTGTACATTTGTCTGCGTCACCGGGTCGGTTTGCTCTGCCTGGAGGGGATATAGCCGGGACGGCCTTTCGGCCTTTGACTCTGGCGTTGCGTCTGATTTTGCCTCTGGTTTTACTTCGGTGCTTACTGCCGCCTTAGCGTCAGCAGTCGTTGCAGGTTTGGTTTCTGGATTAGCAGCAGATTTCGACTCTGTCATTGAACCTTGTTTTACTTCCGAAGCTTCGCTCAGTTTGGCGACCGGCTCAGTCTCGGGTCTTTGAGTGTCAGCTTTGGTGCTGCGAATTTCGTCGAGCTGAGACCCAAGCTTTTCGGTAATCGATTCTTTTAGGGCTTTCTCGGCAGCCGTTCTCATGTCGGTCGGCATCAGCACTTCGCGCAGGTTTCTGAGGATTACCATTGCCTGCTCAGCTAATCCATTTTTGACCCCTTGCTCCTGGTCTTTCTTCCTGATTGCATCCAGTTCTCGCGTGCTGGCCAAAAATGCCCCACTGAATCGAATCTGGTCTTTCGAAAAGCGAAACTGAGACAACCCTATATTTTCGCTCTTGGTGCCTGTTTTTTGATTTGCATCCATCAAATCAGCCAGGGGGCGGCCGAGGAAGAAAATCGCTTTAGTGTTGAGAATCTTAAGTTGCTCGTCACGCTCCGGACCATCGATAAGCTTATTGAACCTTGCCAGGTCTTCACCGATCTTACGAGCATTGGGGTTATTTTCACTGAGGGCTAAAAGCTCCTCCAATGTAATCGGACGTTTGCCGTCATTGGCCTCGCTTGCTTGTCGTTGTTCTTCGTGGGCTTCGGCGGATGCAGCAGCTCGAGGATTTCGTTCTGCATCCTCGGGACCTCTCGACCCTTGTTTCTCAGGCGTATCTACCACGGCAGACCTGTTAAATGACCCGACCTTTAATGTACCCATTTTGAGGGATCTGTAAAATTTTAGGCGCCTGTGGGCTTCCCTGACGACTGTCCATTGCTTCCACCCTGACTTTTCTGGGATACCCCCCACTGCAGATCTGTTTAACCCAGGGAAAACCCCACCTGCGTCTTATCGGTTGGGTCGGTGTTTCAATGTCAACAGAAGGTTAAAATCGCAGAACTCGTCAACAGTTTCTTTGGTGCGCGTTATGACTGCTTCGCATATCCATTTTGCCGCTAATTCGAGCGCAATCGCTAACAATCACTTCCAGTCGCTGCGAATTGTTGTCGTTGGGAAAAATTCTTGTGAGACTGATGTATCATCGGCGATACCAGTCGATCGATTATCACCATCGTTGCAATGCGTTCTAAAGGCACATCTCAAGCGCTTCTTGAATGAGATTGACTTTACACTTCGGGGCACAAAAAACGGTCCGCAAAAACAAATCTCTTTCGCGCCACCAGATTTTGCCCACTAGATTATGCCGGCACTTTCTGGCAACATACTAGGTGGTGTAATGGCTGAATATATACACCGCATATGGTGCAGTTGGCAGAGGCAAACAAGTCTTCTAAATGGCAAAGAGACAGAGTTCAGCAAACAAGCAGAATGACGGCGTAGCCACTCTTCTCACGGGAGAGGAAGCTGATGATTTCTTTGCCGGCACTCTAGAGCAGCAACAAGAAGAAAGTGAGTTCGCAGATGGTGCCGCAGTGGCGGAAACCCTGGAGGGTGATCTGCCTGCTGAGCCGAGAGAAGTCGAAGAAGACTCGGTGCGCATATACTTGCGTGAGATTGCTCGCCACAAACTTTTGACAGGACGCGAAGAAATTGAATTGGCGCGCCGTATTAAGGCGGGAGATGCCATTGCCAAACGGAAGCTTATTCAAAGCAACCTCCGTCTGGTTGTTAGTATTGCCAAGCGATACCGCCATCATGGACTGGGTCTTCAAGATCTAGTGCAGGAAGGCAGCTTGGGTTTAATGCGCGCCGTCGAGAAATTCGACCCTGAGCGCGGAAATAAGTTTTCAACATATGCCACCTGGTGGATTCGCCAGGCGGTCACTCGGGCTATCGCCAATAAGGCGCGCACGATTCGGGTGCCGGTGCACATGAATGAAGTGCTCAACAAGCTGCGTAAGTCCAATACCGCGCTCTGTCAGGAATTGGGGCGCGTGCCCACTCCCGACGAGCTGTCGGAAGCTTCCGGAGTCAGCCGTGAAAAGGTTCTTCTCGCCTATGATTCCTCGCGCAGCCCGCTGTCGCTTGATTCGGCTTGCGGCGATGACTCGGATGCCACTCTAGCAGATGTAATTCAGGACGAAGGGGCACTGGCGCCTGACGAGGCAACCGCCGCCAACCTTCTGGTCAATCACGTTTTGGACTCTTTGGTCTGCCTCAATACAGAAGAGCGCGACTTACTTTCCTTCCGCTATGGGCTGACAGGCAAAACGCCCATGAGTCTTGAAGAAAGCGGACGGAACATGGGTTTGACCAAAGAACAGGCGCGCAACCTGGAAGTCAGGGCGCTTAATAAATTGCGTCGCGGCGTCAACTCGAACATGCGAGAATATCTGAGGTAAGAGGCAGCCCGCTGCCGGACCTGTGAAATACGAACTCCGCTAGTAAAGCGGAGCCGCGATTCACTTTTGTATATCTCGGCGCATGACGAATATCGAAGTATTCACCGGACCATATCGCACCGGCAAGAGCGTTAAACTGCTCGAGCGTCTGCTCGATTATTTGGAAACCAATCGTCCGGGCGAAGCACTTCTTGTTGTACCGTCGCAAAGATATCGAAGACTGATCACCGAGCGGTTGCTGGCGCTGGTAAAAAAACGGCAAGCGGATGGTGCGGCCGAACATCGGGATTTTCCTGGTGTTTTTGGTCTCAAGATTCTTTCCTTTTATAAATTGCTCGAAGAAAATCTGAGAAAACTGGGCGTTTCATTTCGATTGATGCCCGAGCGTGTCAGACCGGTTTTGCTGCAACAGATTTTGTTGACCATGAAAGCGGAAGGTGTGCTTAAGGCAATCGACCCGATTGTCGAATTCAATGGGACATCGCAACAAATAATTGAGCTGATCGATGAATTCGAGCGCGCTGCCTTGTCTCCTTCAGATGTAATCTCACGTTTGGAAAACAACGTGGACAGCGGCTCCAAGTATATGGAGTTGGCGCGAATTTATGAGCGATACTGGCAAGAACTCGAGCGGCTTGGATATGTCGATCAACGCATCATATCTTTCAAGCTGCGTGAAAGACTGACTTCTGTCGAGGACGCTGAGTTGAATCTCGGCTTTCTGGCAGTCGACGGGTTTGACCGATTCAACCCCTTGCAGCTGCAGGCTGTTCAATTACTGGCACCCTATTGCAAAAAGGTTGAAGTGCTTTTCGATTATTTGCGTCCGGAAGATGATCCAAACAATGACTATTTATGGAAGGACGATAGCTTTAAGGATCTGGAAAACATCCTGGCCGGCAATCTGATTGTAAAATCCTCATTTCAGCCGGAAACTCTCTTCATTGCTCCAGATGTGCCCGTGTCTAAGACTAAAAGGCGCAGGCAAGGAGTCGGCGATAATGCACTGCAATTGAGTCTCTTTGCGATGGCCGACTCGCTGGGCATTACTGCTCCTGGTGATGCCCCAACCTCTATTGGCAGACCGCAGCGAACATATACTGTAGAGAAATTCAGAGCGATGGATAGATACTTCGAGCTGGACTTCATAGCCTCGCGCATCAAGCAGCGATTGGTTACCGACGAGGTTGGTCCGGCTGAAGTGCTGGTTGTTATCCGCGACCTCAAACAATATAGAACCGCTGTTCGCAGCGCTTTTGAAGGCGCAGGAATTCCTCACTATCTGGATGAGTCCATTGAGCTGTTGTCTCTGCCGATGGCGCAGTGGTATCACCAACTATTCACACTTTCTATAAATGATTATCCTCGCGCCGACACGATCAAATTCTTGCGCAGTCCGTTTACTCGTCTTGATGCGTTTGGACTGTCTCGCGAAGATGTTGAAACTCTGGACAAGCGATCGGCCAATGAATTTGCCGTGGTGGCAGGGCGCGATCAATGGGAAGATTGCGCGCGCTTGATTGGCACCGTTTCAATCAAAGCTTCGCTCAGCAAATTCTTCGATCGGACAACCCCGCCTTCCGAAGTAAGACCTCATGAACAGTGGGTTACATGGGTTGAAGATGTATTTGAAGAGTGCTTCCTGGCTCCCAGGGATGAGGATAAAGATGATGAGATTCCCCTCAACCGCTGGCAGAGAGAAACGACACTGTCTGTGGTGCGTCAATCTCTGGCCTTACTGATAAAAGAATCCACCATTATCGCCGGGCAAACTTTCACTTTCGAAAAATTCGTCGGCAAGCTTGTCCATATGTTGGAGCAATCAACCTTCCGCAGCCCGGGCGAAGGGCAAAATCAGGTGCGCATTTGCAGTGCAGAACTGGCGCCCAACAAGACCTTTTCGGATATCTATCTGGCCGGATTGGTCGAAGGTGAGTTTCCACGGCGAGTGTCCAAATCTGGTTTTGCCAGTCCGGAAGAGATAAAGAAATGGAGATTTCTTGGTGTCGATCTGCATAACCCACGTCATCATGCTGGATTTGAGTCCGCGCTTTTCAATTCGCTCCTGGAGCGAGCCCGCGAAAGAATTGTCATCACCTGTCCGACTACCGATATCGTCGACGGAGAAGAACTGATACCCTCCTTCCTTTTGACTGGCGGCAAAGAAGAAGGGGTAAAGTCGCTTCTGCCTGTGGAGCCATTTTCCAGCGCCACAAATCTGCCCGTGTCTGTGAAAGATCACGTAGCCAATAGACTCTGGCGCAATCAAAATGAAGCCATGGTGGCAATGACGCATCCGGATGTCTCAGACTTTTTCAAGAAGATTTCCAACCCAATTGCAATGCTTAGAGCCAGAGAGAGTGGTGCCTCAAACCTGGTATACAACGGCTGGCTCACTGACCTGGTCACGAGCGGTTCGCTGAAGATCAACATGCCAAAAGCCTGGAGTCCATCGCGATTGAACGACTATGGAAAATGTCCGTTCAAATACTGGACGAATCATGTTCTCAGAATCGAACCACATGAAGAGCCCACCAATGAACTTCTCGTCACAATTTTAGGCGAAGCTTATCACAAGGCTTTGGAGCTCTTTTATATCGATCTCAAGGAAAGAAATCTCGCATTGATAGATGCGGATGATGAGGAGATTGAGCGTCTTCTTGAAAGTGCCGTGAAGACAGCAATTCATTCTATGAATGCGCAGCACAACGTAAAACGTGGCGAGTTTGCTGCCTACGAGAATCAGGAAATTGCCTTCCGATTGAGTCGATTTATTTTTGAAGAAAAACGTCGCGCCATAAAAGACCAGGGACGCTTCCGTCCGTCTTTGTTCGAGCATGGATTTGGCACATCGAGGGCTGGAATACCGCAGTCCCCGGCTCTGGTGATCAAAGAAGGCGGTCGCGAGATAAACATTATCGGCGTCATCGACCGCATCGATGTAGCCGCTGACACGACATCAACCGGAAAACCCAAAGTTCGCGTCGTCGACTATAAATCAGGTTCTACACCAATAACTGAAAAAGATGCATTGGACGGGCGCAATCTGCAGATGCCCATATATGCGCTGGCGGTGGCACAATCCATTTTGCCCGGTGCCGAAGTTGAGATCGGACAATTTCTCAGCGTTTCTCAGGCCAGCACCATCGGCTCTCTGGAATTCGTGAAGAAACCGAAGAAGCCGAAGGAAGGCGAGCCGGAAGTGCCGGCTGAGCCTGCTGAAAGCCTGCTGGAAAAATCGAAGAAGTACATCGTGGACTATGTCTCTCGCATCAGCAACGGTGATTTCGAAGTTCGTCCCAATGGAGAAATTTCGTGCAGAGGCTGTCAGCATTCGATGATCTGCCGTATCAGCGAATGTGGTGGCGCCAGCGGGGAAGACGCAGAATGAGGGCAAATGTGAATGTCTGAGCTTACTGCGCAACAAAGGGAAGCTGTCTACAGCATAGATAAGAACGTGCTTGTCTCTGCCGGTGCCGGTTCGGGCAAAACACATGTACTGGTTGAGCGCTATATAGAAGTGCTTCGAAGCGATCCGGAATTAACGATTGCGGATCTGGTCGCCGTTACCTTTACTAAAAAGGCAGCCAGCGAGATGCGCACCAGATTGAAGGCGCGCTTTCAAACTCTAAAGGATAATTCGCAGGCAGAAGAACGCCAGCGTTGGTTGCTTTGCATGGCAGATATCGATGGTGCCCGAATCGGGACAATTCACAGCCTTTGCGACAGCATCCTCAAGGCGTTCCCTGTGGAAGGCGGTGTTGATCCCAAGTTTGAAGTGCTTGACGATATCGAGCGAGCGGAACTTTGCGAAGAGAGCATCACTGAGGCATTTCGTGATGCAATTTCCAGCCGCAATCCCGAACACGATCTTCTCGAAGTCTTCAACATCGATGAAGTAAAACAGTGGTTGTTGGACATTCTCAATTCTTCTTTGCAGTTCGCTGAAGTAATCGAAATCATGGGTGACACCAGCGACGAAGCCATGAAGGAAAGATTTGAAAAACTCTTGCTTTGGGCTCGCAAACGCGCCATCAGTCAAATAGTTTCAAGCCCAAACTGGAATTCTGCCCTTGCTTATGTAAGGGACAATCCCTGGAAGGCAGGCACGGATTTGGAAGATATCCGCATCGCTTTTCTTGCCCTTGCAGAAGGAATCGATCGAGCCAGTCGATGCGCCACTATAACCGAAGAGTCGTGGTCATATGTGTACATGCTCGACGAGCACCCGAGCGCAGGCAATAAAGGCGGCAAAGACGCCAAACCGTTGCGCGATGAAATGCGACATTTGAAAGGTGCCGTCGACAAGGCGATCAAGAAGGTACCTCAAGCACTCAAAGAATCGGATGCGGAAGCATTTCATTTAATTCGTTCGTTTATTTCTCTGGCGAAACGAACAGTTGAAATTTACGAGCGCAAAAAGCGCATAGTGCACAAACTCGACTATGACGATTTGATTCACTGCACTTTCAAAGCGCTCAATGAGCCAGGGTCGCTCGCTCGCCAACACTTCAATGACACGCTGCGCGCTATTCTTGTCGACGAGTTTCAAGACACAAATGCCACTCAAGCCAGATTAGTAACATCCCTGGCTGGAGAGAAAACAAGGCTCTTTTTGATTGGTGACGATAAGCAGTCTATCTACAAATTTCAAGGCGCTGATGTTTCCAATTTCAATGAATGGAAAAATGCACTGTCCGGATCACCGAGCAATGTGACAATTGATTTTCTAAAGGGCGAGAAGAATGTCATTCCCTTAAACAAGTCATTCCGCAGCCATCCTGATCTTGTCTGCGGAGTCAATAAAGTATTTGAAGACCTCCTGGACCCAGGTGACGATCCGCAGATATATCGCGCTGCATTTGAAAGTTTGGATGCTCATCGCGAGCGCGTTGTTGATACCGAAAGAGTAGAAGTGCTCTTTTTCGATTCATCTATCACTGAGAATACAGAACAGAAAAAAGCGCTTGAGACGGAGTTGATCTGCCAGTGGATAGAAGAGAAGGTGCGGCTTGCTCTGCCTATTCAATTGAAAGACGGCTCTGCTTCGCGCCCCTGTAAATTTGGTGATTTTGCGGTTCTTGTGCAGAAAAATGATCACTTCACGCCGCTTGAAGAAGGACTGACAAGGCATGCAATCCCCTATGTGACCTTGGGCGGCAAGAGCTTTCTAATGCGCCAGGAGATATTCGACATCGAGAATCTCTTGCGTTTTCTCGACAATGAATTCGACAGTCACTCACTTTTGGGCGCGCTTCGTTCGCCAATATTTTCTGTGACCGATGACATTTTTCACCACCTGGTGACTGAAGAAGGTAATCAGAAAAATCCACATCTATGGAATCTCCTGTGCAAGGTGGCCGACCAGAAACGTCCTGGATTTGAGGTTTGCCGTCAGGCTGTCTCCAATCTCAGAAAACTGAGAGAAAGCGCTCAATTGAGACCCCTGGGCGAACTGATTCGCGAAATCTTGCTACTCACTGATTACGACACCGTTTTGTTGTCTTCAAAAAATGGACGTCAAAGATCTCGTAATTTGTGGAAATTGGTTCAACTTGCAACGGCCAATGAAAGTCTCTCGCCTGGAGAATTTGCGCGACGTCTTTCACTAATGCGCGAACACAGGGTCAAGCAAGCCGATGCACCGCTGCAAACCGATGATGTTGTGAAGCTGATGACGATTCACGCTTCAAAGGGTCTTGAGTTTCCTGTGGTAATTCTTCCATTTCTTTCCTCTAAAATTGATTCGCGTCCTAAGAAGTTTCTGTTTCACAAACAATACGGCATTGCGCTTAATTCAGACAGAAGCGCCTCCAAGCAGGATAAGGACCAATTTACTCCGTCATGGTTCCAGCTGGTGAAGCTTGTCGACAATGACATGGAAGCGGAAGAGAAGAAAAGACTTCTCTATGTTGCGATGACTCGCCCGCGAGATCACCTGTCTTTGTTCATTGATTCGGTGCGAAACAGTCGTTTCAATTCCTTTTCAACATGGCTTTTCGATCATATGGTGCCGATGGACTATCAGGGGGAAGATCGCGTTTCCTTTGATCTTGCACCTGATTCGAGGGTCGCTATTCGACGATATGAGCCAATTCCAAAGGTACCCGCAGAATTCGATTCGGTGGCTGTAATTGAAGAGCTTGATGAAACGAAGAAGAATCTTCGCCTGGACTTAATCGAGCCGATTTTGGATTCTGAAGCAACGCTGCGCGCTCCAACCAGTCGTCGAATCACCCCCGGCAAACTTGGTGTTCGCCTGGAAGCCACCCTGGTTGGCACTTACTTCCACTCCTTGATGGAACACATGCTCACCCGACTGGAAAAACCGCAAACCTGGCTGCTTGAGGAGGTTGCACTTGCCCAGGGTGATTGGGCGAGCCACCCTGATGTGGTGGCACACCTGGTGAGACAGGGTGAGCGCTGGATGGACAAATTCTGTGACAGCGATTTATTTCTCATGATGAAAAACGCACGCCGCCGTCTGCACGAAATTCCATATTTCAGTTATGTGGATGAAGGGTTGGAAGACAAACGTCCTGACTTGCTCATTGAAGATAAAGACGGTGAGTGGCACCTCGTCGACTATAAAATCGACAGTTTTCCAATTGCAGAGATCGAGAAGCACGCCGCAGAGCACTTGCCTCAAATGGTCGGCTATGTTCGCGATCTGCGCTCAATAACTGGCATCAACTGCACCGCTCATCTTTTCTTCGCCAATCACGGTGTGCTGCATCGGCTGAAAGCAGAAGTTCTATCGACTTAGAAAAGCTCATTCACTGTAAAACTGCTAGATTGGCTGCGTCAAATTGACCCGACTTGGCAGCTGCCCTCTTGTCATAGCCTGCAGCAATAGGAAGCACAACGGTAAACGTGGTGCCAACTCCCAAAATACTTTCAAAGGAAATTTCACCACAATGTGCTTTGACAATTTCCTTGCATATGTACAATCCAAGTCCACAGCCAGAGGTGTATTTTTGTTTGCGGTTCCGTTTGCATTTTTTGAAAATGGCCTCCTTGTCATCAGAGACAATGCCGATTCCGTTGTCTGCAACTTTCAGCACAATTTGACTGCCTATTCTCTCAACATCGATTTGAATTTTGCTTTGCTTCGGGGAGAATTTTATAGCATTGTCCAGGAGATTCGTGAGCAGACGGCCGATTGCCAAACGATCAAAGAAGCATTGGGGAATCTCACCAATGATGTTTACTTCAATCTGCGACTTTGTCGTATTCGCGGCAACTTCAACCTCATGTACGGCATCGCGAACTATGGTCGGCAGATCAACCAATTCGAAGTGCAATAGTCGAGCCCCTTTGCGAAGTCTGTAATTTTCCAGCAAGTTTCTTACAAGATCCAATGCCTTCTTATTTCCTTTGCTGAGAAGAACCAGCGTATCTTGAAGTTCCGGGCTGATACTCCCGTATTCACCTTCCATTATCAGTGCGAACATTCTGTCCGCGCCGATAAGAGGTGTTTTGAGATCATGAGCCATTGACGCGATAAAAGTCTCCGTTTCCTCTTCCGTTTCTCCTGATTCAATTTGACTCGTCACGTCTCTGAGGAACCCAAAGAAATGGGTGACTTTTCCATTCTTATCCATAACAGGTGAAATGCTGACCTGATACCAAATTGGTACGTCATTCTTTCGATAGTCACGCAACACTGCCGAACACGCTCGACCGGCACGAAATGCCGCTTCAAGCGTCTTGACGCCTACTTGTTCGCGATCACTTGTTGTTAGGAAATGCGGATGCAATCCTATTATTTCTGCAAGTTTATAACCTGTTAAAACCTCATACGCGTGATTTACAAAAGCAACAGGTTCGCTTGCTATTGTGTGATCGGTAACAAGGATGGCATAGCTGCCACTAGCGACGCCCCGGGCAATCGCCTCACTGACTGCTTCAGAAGGTTGATCGCCTATGGATGGTTTCGACGGATCATCTGATTGAAGCTCAGATGCTTTCACGGAATGATGGAGGTTTCGAGAGGACATTTTACACCGCTTTATCTGAGAGAGACTCCAGAAAAGAAACGGTGGTCACGACAGACCTCGCGTTGACAAATCTATTACCACCATATCATCAATTGCCATGCTGGACTGACGCCAATCTACGTTGCGATACCTACATAACCGGAAGGTAATTAACGGCGGGACTTTGCCGTTTTACTTTTGTTGTAACGTTATCTTCACGTGGTCAAGAGGCGGATAGACACACTTCATGCTCGAATCATGGCGTATTGCATCGTATAGCCGCTGAGGTTCCTTCAACCTGGTCCTGTAAGTTTCGTCAGATCAATGGCTGCTGCTTGAACGCGAACTCCAGTGAGTTGCGTTGTGTTGGCGAAAGCAGCGCACCATTTTGCTTCAATGCTTCGGTACAACTTTCAATCTGTAATTTCGTCGGTTTTATATAGCGATTGTTCTGAGTGTCAAGCCAATGATTTAGGAAAACATCGAGCCGCGATTGTAATTCCGGCTCCGCCATCGATCTTGCCAGAAGAAGATATCGAATGCTTTCCCACTTGTTGAGTTTAGAAATTCCGATTAACATTGATTTTTTTACGCGCAGCGAAGGGCTTGTCTGCAAAAGCTTCCAAAGTTCCTCGGCGGAAACGGCGTGTTGCCCTTTCCCTAAATATTTCAATCCTTCGCGCGCACAGACGCCACTATTGTCTGCCAGCGATCGCAAAACCAAAGCCGAGACATTTTCGGTATTGTCTCGAAACAAAACAGCATAACCTGCTCCTCTTACTCTTCCGCTTTTATCTTCGAGAAACTCTGAAATAACATCCTTGGATGCCGCCCCGTTCGTCTCCACAATGCCTCGCAGTGTAGGCTCGATGGGATAGGTGCGCTCCAAAAGGTTCCGTTCATAGATTAACGCTGTATTTTGATCGCGCAAATAGTAACGTACTAGGTCACGAACTCCACTATTTACGTCAAAGAGACCCCTGGTAAGGTGTTCCTCATATTCTTTGCGTTTCTGTTCAACAATCCAGCGCAGTGATTCTCTGCGTATTTGCGGAGAATGGTGTGCTAGTAGGTCAGAAACCAACGAATCAATCTTGTCGGTTGGCAGAAACTTGAAAGCATATTTTGCAGCATCCAGCTGAACTCCCACATCTGTGTTTGACAGGCCTGCCTGTATGATTGAATCCATTCCTGCTGGATCAACATTGGCATTGGCGAGACAAACTTTGAACACAAAGCGTCTCAATTGCCGGCTACGTGAATTTAGAAAAGCTCCCACCTCTGCTGTGTGGGTTTTGTCCGAGAGCGCCTGCTCTACTCTTTCTTTCAATTTGCTTAAGTCGTAGCGTTTCGATTCAAACAGGCGATGGAATAACGGAAGATTTCGGATCAAGTACAGAACATATTTTGGAGAGGTCCGTTTAAATACGGCGCGCAACGCAATCGCCTGAATCAGATCAACCCAATCGTTGGCCCTTAGAATGAGAAAGGAGAACTCCTCGCCGTCAAAACGTTCTGACAATTCTTTGACCGCTAGTTCTCGTACATAGCCACTGCGATTGAACGAAAGAAGTCCGAGCATTTTTGTCGGCATCGAAGGATCAATGTTTGTGAAATGCGTTTCTATCTTTACGCCTTGACTGCGCATTTCCTCGTCAATCATGGAAAGTGCTTCAATTGGAACACCTTGCAGCAGTGTTTCAATTGTTTTCCATGATTGTTTGCGAATAACAATATCCTTGTCTACACTCAATTGAATAACTGCAAAGACTGAGGTGGCAGTGCCAAATTCCTCAATTTTGCATAAGGCTTCGAACAACTGGTCTCGAGAAGCTTTTCGATTAGAATGCAGGTATTGGTAGATGACTGATTCGCACGCGCCCACTGTAGTCGCAGTCATGATCAACTCCGATTCATTGGCTTTGGATAAACGTCCAAATTGATTTAGGAAATCGCGCCAATTCTTCATTGCCAGCTTACTGCACAGCCGTAAAGCCCGTCAGTGGGTTGCCGTAGAATGCATCGGTTTTCCATGCGTTGTGGTCCCACGGTCCATCCTGATCTCCGATCACCTGCACCGGCACAATGACGTGTTTGCTGCCGATATGGTTGCTGGAGGCGATTCCGTTATCGAACTTGCCATCAGCATCGACCGTAAACTTCAGCGAGCGCGCCAGGTGATTGTGCCAGAGCACCTTGATTTCGTATTCGCCCGGATTAGCGCTGAGAAGAAATGGCGGTCCCCATGGAGCCGCCTGGCCCGTTTTATTAAAACGGCGAATACTGGGGAAGTTGGCAGTGACGCGAGCCCACTTAGCCTTTTGCGGCACGGAATCCGCGACGTAATGGGTGGTTACGTTTTCAAGTTCTGGCTGGCAACCCGCTTTCTCAACCTCGTGGCCTTCAAAAGTCATTTTGCCGACTTCCTTGCCCTGATAAAACAAGTGTGGCTCAAAGCTGGCGGTGTCTGCGTCTCCACGCACCCAGAAGGCCGCGTTC
>CAZHEZ010000086.1:0-29033 GCA_964531315.1 uncultured Candidatus Obscuribacterales bacterium
ATTTCCAGGGCTGCTCTAGAAGGCAGATTGGCAATACCGATCTCGGTGCGCACCGCGGTCAGTTTTGCTGCTTCTTGTTTGGCGGCTTGAAAGTCGGCGTTTGTTGTTCCATCTTTGCCGCGCGCTAGAAGGATCTCGGCTATATCTTCAACCTGCTGTTCTTTTCCCTGCGGTTTTCCCAGCAGTTCGAAAACTCGTTTTTTCACGGCCTCTTGGGCCGGATCCGCCGGTGCCGGAAGATCGGCTGTGCCGGGAGCCGGTTTATCTTTAGGAGCTGAAGGTTCAGAAGCACCGTCGCCGTTTGAAGCAGCTGTCTTTTTGTCCTCTTCGGTGCGAGTTTTTACTACCTCGTTTTCGGCAGCCTCCAGAAAGTCGAATTCATCATCCGCATCGGGCGGATGACTCTCCACTTGCTCTGGTTTAATTTGTTGTACAGGCTTGGTTGGGTCCGTCATCAGCAAGTTTAATAGTTAAAACCGGAACAGATCATGAGAGAAGCTCTGATCTATCTTTCCTATGCCCGACCGGGAGTGTTTTTACTTGTTGCCTGAACGACTGGCCCGGGGTGGCGTTCTCTGCTTTGACGGGGTGAATGTCTGAAAAATTGAACACTTCGTGGCTGGATAGAAGTGTTCTGCAAACATCCTAGGAGGTGTTTGTTGCATTTTGATTGCAGCCGGCGCTAACCGGCTGCAATGCTCAAAAGGCGTGTCCAGCAGGGGTTTACTGCGATCTGTATCCAAGGGCGCGGGCAATGGCCAGGTCTCTTGAGGCCAGATCGAATTTGCCGATGATTCTATAGGTGCGGCCTCTGTCGTGATACACAGAAGCGAAGCGCGGATCTATGTTGATTGATTTTGTATAGCAGATGATTGCTTGCGGGTACTTGGACTGATAGCAATAGACAGAACCAAGATTGCGCCAGGCTACTTTGTCGTTGGGAGAAAGCGCAGTAGCTTTGACAAGATCGGCTGCCGCCGGCCCGTATTTTTCCTGGGCTGCATAACAAGCTCCGCGGTTGACATAGGCGGTAGCGCATTTTGGATCGCAAGTCATTGCTTTGCTGCAGTCTGCTATGCCGTAGTCGTATTGCTCGCGAAACATATAAAGAGCGCCGCGCTGTGCGTACAGCATGGCATTTTTGGGATCGTGCGATAGGCCTCTGACGCAATCTTGGAATGCTTCATTTTGGCGGTTCAATGCTACCAGAGGTTCAATTCTGGCCATATAAGAATTGGCGGAATTGGGCTCCAGTTCAACGATCTTGTTGGCGTCGTAAAGGGAATCAGAATAGCGCGTCAGGAGATAGAAAATCTGGGATCTGGTTTTATAGGCAGCGACGCTGCGCGGGTTATTCCTGATGCACTTGCTCATAGTATCGACGCATTTATCCCACTGTCTCTTGTCTGCATACAGCTGTGCAACTTCCTGGTAGGTGTCTATGAAATTGGGACTGAGATCAATGGTTTTATTGAAGTCGCTGAGTGCCTTATCGTTTTTTTGAATCAGGTTCAATAGACCGCGAGTGAAATAGGCATATCCTGAGTCGGGATCATTGGCGATGGCAGTTTCGACGTCTTTTATAGCCTGGGGCATTTGTTTGGTCTGAGACAGGGTCACGGCGCGCACGGCATAGGCAAGGCTTTGTTTGGGGTTAAGTTGAATGCTGCGCCCGGCATTGACGATCGCTTGCGTGAAATCCTTGTGCTTGTTGTCCAATTGCGCTTGTCGCGCATAAGCGGTGTCCAATTTGGCATTGAGCTTGAGCGCCAGATCCAGATCCGCTTTTACCTTGTCGAATTTGTAAAGCATAATCCAGCAGCCGGCTCGATCAGATAGCAGTTCCGCTTGATTGGGCTTGGCTTTCAGAGCGATGTTTAATTGATTGAGGGCGCTCTGGTAATCACCTTTTTTCATCAGTTGGGCTGCCAGCTCGGCTGGGCTGGCCGGCTTCGTTTCTGCCGTTTTGTCGGCAGGGGCTGATTGATCCTGGGAAACGGGAAGAGCGTTCTTGCTTTGTCCTTGTTTCTCATCAAGGAGGGCCTTTTCCGTATCACCAGATTCGCGGTATGCACGAGCGCGGCCGGCAAAAGCTCTGGCATTGGCCGGATCTTTTTCCAGGCAATTGGTGAACGTTTCAACAGCAGAAAAATAAAGCTTGTCTTCCAGCTGTTTTGAGCCAAGATTGAGCATCTCGTCGATGCTCATTTCCGAAGCGTTGGCGGCGCCTTTGGGCTCGGCAGGCGGGGTGTCCGCAGCTTTTCCTGAGGGCAAATTGGCAGGATCGGCAAGGGCGGCCAGGAAACAGCCATACAAAAGAGCAATCAGCAGGGCGCCAGCAGCTGACTGGAGGACCTTTCTTGTGGCGGCGCGCTTTGACGGTGAAGTTTTAGAACCATTTTGCACTAGCTTCCGGCAGGCAAATCTCATATTTAACTCCTTGGAAAATGCCACAGCAATTTCCGGGTTAGGGGTTGTCTCAAAGCGTGTGAGGGGGATGGTCGCCAATTTGATGCCATCATAAGCGCTTCTCTTGACAACTGGTTTGATATTCACCAAGCCTTAAGGTGGCTGAACCCAGATTAGTCCTCCAGGTCCCTTCGGGCAGAACGAATTCCCATTACGTCTCGAGCAAATCTAGCGATGAATTTGATCGAATTGTCGGACGTCATGTAAGGGAAGATTTGAAAGCTTCCCATTTTGCCAACGCCCAGGCAGTCATCCACCAGTTGTTTCCTTGCCTCTATATCTTCCGGTGTCATTGCTCCCAGTCCAGGATCTTCTATCGTGCGCATCGAGAAATTGGTTTTCAAAGGTAAGATTTCGCGCACAGCAGCGGCTCCCATTGCTTCGGTGCTGCGATTCTTTGCCAAAAAGTCTTTTTCCCATCGGGAATACATACCCAGGGTCAAAACGGAGAGATCTTGAATCTCAGCCAGATTGCTCAGAGAGTTATCGATTTGTAAACCGGAGTAGACAGTGTCGTCCATTACAATCACTCGTCTGTTTTTCTGGGTGCCGTCCGGCGCCGTGTAAGTTAGTTCTCCATTCTCTTGCATTTTGAGCAGTTGCGACTTGGAAAGAAATTGCTCTTCGGGAATATTATTTGCATAGCGATAGATGTAATTGAGCATGCCGTCGCTGGACATTGCATCAGAGCCATACAATTCGGTGCCGGAGACGTAATAAGGCGGGGGTTCACTCTCCACATCGATACCACGCAATTGTGCGGCTTCATCCACCATCTCTTTCATCAATATGGATTCATTAGCCATAGAGGCAAACGTCTTGTAATCCATGCTGCTCATCATTTTCATTGCTTCACGCTGCACTTCCGGTTTTAAGGTTTCAACAAAATTTGCCACCGCTTCTGGTGTAATTGGCCGGCGACCGTATTGCATGTCCTCCGATTTTACCTCCAGAAGGTGGGCATTAGGACCGAGGGCTTGAATGGCGCGATCGCGTTCTCCATACAAAAGCTCATGGGTGATTTGTTCGGGTGTCCAATCAGGATGAGCCTCTTTGATATGGTGTCCGCTATCGACAAGGTTGTCCAGTTTTGCTTTAACAGCTTCAGGGCCCAGACCGATGTCTAAGCCGTTCAGACTGGCTTCATAGTTGCCGAGGTCTAAGAAGAAGAGAGGACGCTCTTGGGCCAAAGCCTGGACTTTACTTAGTTCTGACGCTGATAACTTGGAGGGATCGTCGAAGAAAAATGAGGCATCACCTTGGTAATGTCCGCCCGGAATTTCCGACTCGAGCGGATAGAGATTGAGGCCAAGCTTGTTGGCCTTGCGCCAGACGTATCCAGTGAAAGCGCCTTCTGAGGCGGCATGAGCGATAATGCCGCTGGAGACATAGTCCGGCAAATTCAGACGTGCTAATTCATCTTGCATGACCGAATTTAATGCTCTGGCTCTGTCCATAAGATCGAGGTCGACGACCTTGCTCATGGACTCGTTCACTATTGCTTGCGCCAAATCGCGGTCCGCTTCCGGATAGCTCGCTACGATGGGGTCGAAGTATGAGGGCGCAATTTCTCCGGCGTTTATTTTTTCAAAAATGTCAGCGGTGCGCTCCAGTATTTCTGCATGAGTCCGATCGGTTGTCGCACCGTCCGATATGTGGGGGCTTGGCTGGGCGGCCACCTCCGGATCGGGTGCGGAATGACTGATCGCTTCTTCTGGTACTGCCAGCGATTCCTGGCTGGAAGGCGCTGATTGTGCAGGATTGATGGCGTCCGTATTTTGTAGCAGGTCGGCTCTGCTGACTCGAGAAATCTCAGGAAGTCTCGTCAGCAGTATCTGTTGCGTGTTCGGCACCGGGTCGGCTCGAAAGAATACTCCGGCGCTGTCTTGCCACAGCTCGCTTACTTCGGAAGCTTGGTAGTTGGCAGCCAGATCTTCCTGTTGGATATATTGCATTATGCGCGCCGGGTGCTCATTTATGTTGCGCTTGATGATGGCGCCCTTATTGTCGACATAGAGCACTTCGCATTCCAGACCTTGATAGGTAATCTTCAATGATTCTAGCGCCGGAGCAACAGGCGCTGCATCAGTTGAAAGAGGCTCCAGAGGATGGCCCGTTTGCTCCGCATTAAGGCGGGTGGTGCTGGTTGGTTCAAGAGCTGGTTCGGACATATGAGCAGGCTGTGTATTGCCTGCGCCGCTGCGAGCCATCGCGGTTCCGGCTGCCTCCGAGCCCGCACCCATAACAGCCCAGGTCATCGCCTGTTTGTGCAGTTCTTCAAGGTCGAGTGTTAAGCCATGTCCGGCCAAAAGAGTGGTCATTTCTGCATTGACGATTCCGGTGCCATAGCCGGCAAATGCGTTAGAAACCGGTCGAATAATTGATTGAGAGACGTTTGGCAACGTGTCTGCGGCGATTTGTCCGAGAGCCTCTCCACCAAATTGGACAAGCGCTCCTGAAACCGCAGTGACGACACCGTTTTTCAAGCGCTGTTGGATAAAGTCAGTGGCATTGGCATCGGCGACCGGCATGGCAATGGTGCCGTAAGCAAAGCCGGTAGAAAGAGATTGAATCAAAGGCAGTTTTGCTGCTGCCTCGCCCACTACTGCCAGGCGCGACGTTCCGATTGCAGCTTCTGTGATCTCGACGGCCTGTCCGGCCCGACCAAGTGCCATCGCTCCTGTGCCCAATCCTTCCGTAGCCGCGAATCCGACCACGATGCCAGCACCGGTTCCGGCAGTTTGCGCATACCACTGTGGTGTGTTGAATTCGGCTTCCGGGAGCGCATCGACAATTTCCAGGGGCGGCAGAGTGGGCAAATTTGAGCTTTTGAGCCCCCAGTTCAGCAGCTGTTCTATACCGCTAACAGGACTTTGTATAGCACTGTATGCAGTTGCATGCTCGAACGTTTGCCCGAGTTTTGTAATTTCATTGCCAGCCAGCAAAGCTTGCTTTATGGAACCGGACACTCCATCGTCTGACATCGATTGCGCCAGAGAATCAGTCATTTCAATGTTCTTTGATTGAATGTCATAGCTTGCCGTAAGCGGGTTGGAAAGCATAATTGCTTGGTTGGCGATATTTTTGACCTTCTCACCATCGTCCGAGTGAGCGAAGGATTCAACAGCGCCGACTGCATTGCTTGTCACCTGACTGATAGCGTCGGCAGTATTGGAAATCATTTCATTGATATGCAAGTCTGGAAGGAAATTCCATGTATTGGATAGATTGGCTGCAAGCGCTAGTTGGGAAGTCTCATTGCCGGATGCTAAACGCGTGTCACCCACTTCATCATTCAATTTCGACCTCGCTTGTGCTGCTCTTTCACTGCTGCTTTCAGCCGGCTTGTCAGTTTGCTCTGGATTTGCCGATGTGGTGACGCCAGCTGGTGGCGATGCGGTTTCTGAGGTCATGGAGCACCTTCTATTGGAGAAGAGAAACTGATTGCACCGGCGAAATTTGGCCGGTGCAAAAGGACCGGAGCCCCGCGGAGGCTGGGATGTTTCAAGGACTTGTGCAGGGGGGAGCGGTCTTACTGACCGGATCTTTAGTGTAGGCAGCGATTGTTTATTGATCGTTTATCGCCAGGGATGAATTGAGATACTATAAACAATCGTAAAACAGGCTGGCAGATCAAAAGGAAATAGAAGCGGTCGAAATCATCATGGTTTTGAGACCATTGATGAAATCGACCGCCTCCAGGAAAGGAAGGCAGATGATTAGTTCAGCCTTCCTCGATCGTAGTTGGCGTTTTACCCGATTGTTGCCTGACGCTTTTTGCCGGCTTCAGCGGCGGCGGTAAGCGCGATTTCCAACCCCAGATTGCAAGTCGCTGCCACTTGCATGGCGAAAGTATTGAGCTGGGCGATTTCTGCACTCAGGCAGAAACTGTGCGCCTTCACTTCCTGGGCGCTGAAGTCCAGGGGAATGTCATCGACCGGTGTAACCGGGCGCCCGGCGATGTCCGCTTTCACACGCGAGAAAGCCTTGGCCGACTGGCAAATTTGCTCGTCTTGCGCTTCGGCGGTCAAAGTGGTCTTCCAGGCTGCCATTTTGCCCAGCCAGGCTTGCGCCTCCTCAGGCGGCATGGTGTCTGCGACCGTGAGGAATTCCTTGACGTATTTCACGAAGGTCTCGACCGATATGTCCAGGTGCGTGAAGTACCTTCCGCAGCCCAGATCGAGACCGCAAGTGTGTTCGGTGCCGATCGAACGCAGCGCCTGCGCCTGATACTTGAGTGCGCGCAGTTGCAGATCGAGAGCCGTCAAACGAATCTTTTGCAGGTCGATTTCGTCGACGTTGATTTTGGTTTTGCGAGCCATGATTTTTCTCCGTTTGGTTTGGTTGGCGATGATGCCGCTTGCTGGCGAAGTTTTGCCAGCTGTGTGAGGACTAGTCCGCAAGTACTAATGGCGCAAGCCGCGCCATCATCTGGAGGAACGATTTCACTAGGAGGCACTCTTTTCCGTCACGATTGAGGGTTCCGGGCAGGGCACGCAGAACGCTTCTTTGCGGCTGGAAAGTCCGCGCAGGGCGGCGTTTTCAGCCTGGGCCGAAACCACCAGCCGGATTTCCTTAAGGCTTTTGACGCGGTTTCTCACCACCGATTCGCCGACGCGGCAGCGCAAAACGGCAATTGTGCCGCTGACGGCCAACGACGAGAGCTTGCCGCGGTCCGGCAGGAACGGCAGAAGGAGGCGCTGGGCTTCCAGCTTTTCGGCGCTTTCCAGGGCGAACTTGAAAAGACCGCAGTTGTAAGAGCTGGCTTGAGCGGTGACTGGGCCCATGCCGACTACCAGCAAGTATTTCTTCGCCTCTGCCTTCAGCCTGTCGGTAACGTCAATCAGTTGATGCTGGCCAAGGTGCGCGTCGAAATCCGGTTGCCTGAATGCGTCGGTGACGGCGCCGCCCAGGGTTTTGTCCAGTTTGGCAATCCAGCCTCCCTGCTGGACATCGCTGTATACGGATAGAACAAGAAGCTCGACTTTGTCGTCGGGCGTGAAGATTTCCTCTTTCAAGCGAGCGATGACGAAGTTGGGAGTGGCATTGAGGGCGACATCTTCGAAAGCTCGTGCGGTGATGCGAGGATCGGTGGGGCTGATCAGAGTCATGGCAGTTCTCCTATAGGTTTGAGAGCTTGTCAAAACCAGGCCAATTGAGCGTTTTTCTCAGGTGTTCTGAGCAGTTGCATCAACTAGCCTGGCGATTGCAGGTTGGAAAAAGAGCCGAGATGGTGGATGGCAGATGTTTGCGATTGGGCTCGGTGTTTTCCTCAGAAATTGGTGGATAGAAGATGTAATGGCTTCACCCTAGTAACCCCGCCATCCTTTTTACAATGGCGCGGCTAAGCCCGATCCCAACCGCTTTTGCAAGGATTAGTCCGGAAGTATTAGTAGCGCGACTAACGCGAAAGTGTCTGACAAAGATGGACATGAATGGAAGACAAGCGTCTGGCTGACCAATCTGAGCAGCCGGCTGTCCCTCGGGGCTGGTATCGTATGCGGTGCCGGTGCAGGGGTGTTTGCATGGCCGGGAATCTTGCCGATAAAAATACTAAAAAAGATAGTAAAGCTGTGAAAAAAACTGATGGCTGAGAGCAGTTAGCCCTCAACCATCAGTCCAGGCAGCTCCAACATCGCGTCAGAGCCACCTGTAGAAGCTTCTGGCAAGCTTTTCTGCTGCCTGACCTGTCCTCTCAGACGGGCAGGGCAAGCACAGGCTTTAGCGGCTCTTGCCGATGCGAGTGCCCAGTAAGGCGCCGCCGCCCAAAATGGCTGCCACGACCACGGTGCCGACCAAAGAACCGATCGAAAGGCCGGCGAAGGTGCCCAGCACGATGCTGACTACGATCATCAAAACGCCATAACCGATGCCCGTGCCGAAGCTCGACAGCAAGGTAGGCTCGCGCTTGATGTGCACCAGCGAGTAGATCAGACCGAAGATGACGCCGACCATCGCCGACTGGACGATGAGCGGCAGAGCCGCGACGGCGATGAACTGAACGCCGTAGAACAGGGCGATCAAAATGGCGTTGAACAGCAGACTGGCGACCGCGGTACCGGCGGCACTGCGGGCGAAAAGACCGAGGAATTTCATGTTTGTCTCCTTCTCCTGCTTGATTAGGAGAGTGTTTTGCCGGAAGGCAAGATAGCCGTCCGACTGTTTGAGAACACAAAGAGGGGCACCACATTGGTGTCCCCTCTCTGGTTCGACGCGCTTACCGAGCTGCTTAGACGCAGCTTGCTTCGGCAAGCGCCGCTTCTGCAGCTTCGAGCAATTTCTTGCTGCGCTTGTACTGGTGAAGCTTGAGTGCTTCAGCGGCACTTTCCAGCGCCGTCACAACATGGGCGGCGTCGCACTCGTCAAAGTGCGGGTCGACCTTGCCCGGGGAAAGGGTGTTGTGCTTGAGCCACTGGGCAGAACGCCGGCAGTAGAGCTCAGCCTTGTCCCAGTCGGACAGCTTGGACGAGAAGAACCAGGTCAAGCTGCAATCGGCGTTGCTGGCAGCGGTGGAAGCCAGGGCCAGGCGATCGCAGATACCGGGAAGAGCCTCTTCAGGATTGCCGTCCAGCCTGACCGAGAAGTTGAGGATGTCGAACAGATTGTCCAGGACACCATCGAGCCTCTCGGCAGTGGTCACGTACTTGTCCACCGCCATGACGCGGTTGAGACGGTTCGTGAGCTGACCGGAATAGCCGACGATGACAGTAGCCATCGCCTTCTCGCCCGGGTTTTGGGAGTACTTCTCAGTCAAGGTCGCAGCTGCCCGCGAGATGACTACCGCCAGGTCGCGGTGAAGCTTGAGGATGTTGCCGCAGTGCAGGGCGGTAGTGATGCCCTTTGTGGCGCAGGCAGTGATCAAACGGGCATAGGCTTCCCGATGCGATGAGACCGCTTCGGGATGACCGGCAGTCAGACTGTCGGCTTGCTTCAACCAGTTGAGACACTCGGCGAAATCGCCGGCTTGGAACGCCTGCGAAAACTTGCTCATGGCAAGCACGTACATCTGGGGTGCCGGTTCCTTGCGGATCTCGGCGGCGGAACCATCGGCTCCGTTTACCTCAGGGGTTTCGCTCATAGTCGTATTCCTCTGTGGTTCGTTGAACACTAAGCAATCCCTTCATGACGACCTTTATCGCTCATTTCACTGTGGAAACGAGGGTGGAGGTATTTCAGTAGGGGACTACTTTTTGAGGTGGATAAAGAAAATTGAGCTGAAGAAAAATATGCAAGAAACTCACAGACGCTAACAGAGAAGATAAGCTCGTTTAAAGCTCATGAAACGAAAATTAGCCGAAATACTGACCGGTTCTAATTCTTGACAACTTTATAGCGCAAGCTAGCGCACCAATTGTGGTGGCACTTTCAGGGTTTGAAAAATGAGCGCGCTTCAATCTTGTCAGAGTTGCGCTAGCCCGCCTTGATTACATATTGCCAATAAAAGAAGCCGTCGGGCCATGCTGAAGTGCTTTTCAGAAACAACTGTTGTGATTTCAAGATCCTAACTAGTAGCCTGAATTGTTCATTTCTTTTACCCAACTTTCTGGAGAGCATTCCGACCTAAGACGTCCAACCTGTCAGCTCTTCCTAAAACCACATCTACCTGCCGTGTCGGAATAACACTCCGGCATGAGTATCGACTCGCACCCCACGCAAGACCCGCACTGAGAGCCAATTTGAGAGATGCACGTGCACGAAAGTGATGTGTGCCTGCTCGTCTTTGTCTGGCGCGAATCTTGCTCAACCCGCGTGAAACCGGAAATTGAAGTCTTCTCATACGACTTCGTTCGGATCGCTCGCGGAACTAATTGATGGGAGTTATCTATGCTGAATGCACTACCTGGGTGGCTCAGAAAAGCTTTACCCACACTCATCTTGCTGGCACTGGTCACCATGGCTTCCTTCACGGACTGGATGCCTGCCGGCTTGAATAAGAGCATCCTCGACACTCTCAAGGGTTACGGCACAAGGCTTCTGCCGATGGTCGGCGACTTACTCGTTTGCGCGCTCTTTCTGAGCATCGCGCATCTGGTGTATTCGCCGCTTTCCAACGGTGTTTGCAAGGCTCTAGCCCGTTCCGGTGCCAGCAATCGCGGCAAACTTTTGGTCCAACGTTCCCTGCAGCTCGTCTACTGGGGACTGGCCATCTTCATTGCCGCGTCCATGCTCGCTCCCGACCTTCTGGGCAAGCTCTTCCTCGGAGTCAGCTTGTTCGGTGCCGCCATCGCTCTTGCCTTGCAAGGCATGATGAAAGAGGTGATTAGCGGCGCCCTCCTCCAGTTGATGCCCAAATTCGAAGTAGGCAACTACATCGAAGTGGTGGGCATCTCGGATGCCAGAGGCAAAGTTGTCGATATCGAATACCTGTCCACGAAGGTCGATTCGCCTTCCGGACCGGTGATCATCCCCAATTCGAAGATCTGGGAAAACCCGGTCAAGCTGGTGCCTCCGCCCCCGCCGCCCGCGCCTCCCAAGTCGCTTCTGATTCTGCCCGGGGATCCAGGGTTCAACGGCTGATCGTTCAGATCTGTCCAGATCTGTTCAGATCCGTTGCCCAGTTCATAACGGTTTCAGTTCCAAAATCACTCGAGAAGCGCCTTCCTGCAATGTTGCAGCAGGCGCTCTCGGGGCTGAAAAAAGCGAGGTTCAAATCATGAAGTTCAACACCACCAAGCGCGCTTTCGCTCAAGTCGAAACCGCAGCGCTCCTGATCGCTACTTTCGAAGGGGAGCCGGAGTCCGGCCTCTCGCATCTCGTCAACACCACCGGCGGTGGCGCCCTGGCGGCGCAGGCCACTCTGGCCGATTTCACCGGCAAAGTCGGGCAGGCGCTTTTGCACTTCCCGGCCGGCTCGGTTTCCGCCCACCGCGTCATTCTCTTCGGTCTGGGCAAGCGTGAGACACTCACGCCCGCCCAGCTGCGTAAGGCGATGACCACGGCTTTCAAGCTTGCTCGTGAGCAGAAGGTCAACGAAGTTACCATCGCCGACCTGTCGTTTGCCGGCACCAAGGTGAGCGCCGCTCAGTATGCCGAAATGGCGGCTACGGTTTCGGGGTTGGTCGACTACGAGGTCAACCACAACAAGACCGGGCTCTTCGGCTACAAGGCGCGCCCGCAACTGGAAGAGCTGCGTCTGCTCTCGACGGGCAATGTCGGCTCCAAGGTGCGCAAGGCGCTTTCCCGCGGCCGCGTCATCGCTCAGGCGGTCAATCTGGCCCGCGACCTCTCCAACCTGCCGGCCGGCGAGTTGACTCCGACGGCTTTCGTCGCCGAGGCTCAACGCGTCGCCGACGAGTCGGGTGGTCTGATCACCATCAAGGTGCTCAACCAGGACGACATGCACGTGCTCGGCGCCAACGGCATTCTCAACGTCGGCAAGGGCTCCGATGAGCCCTGCTACTTGATCGAGCTCACCTACACGCCGCCTTCCGGCGCCACCAAGGACGTGCTCGGTTATGTCGGCAAGACCGTCTGCTTCGACTCGGGCGGCTACGACCTGAAGCCGGCCGACGGCATGCGCCACATGAAGCGCGACATGTCCGGCGGCGGCTCGGTCCTGGCTGTCATCGAAGCGATTGCCAACCTGCAATTGCCGATCTCGGTCAAAGCCTACATGGCGCCTGTGGAAAACCTGGTCAACGGCAAAGCCTTCAAGCCCGGTGACCGCATCCGCATGCTCTCCGGACTGACGGTCGAGGTGGACAACACCGACGCCGAAGGTCGCCTGACGCTCGGTGACATGATCACCTATGCGCGGCAAAACGGTGTCACTCACATCGTCGACGTCGCCACCCTGACCGGCGCCATTCGCCAGGTCAACGCCGACGTTGCCGCCGGTCTTTTCACCAACAACGAAGCTTTCGGCCGCAAGCTGAAGGCAGCCGGTGAGCGGGCTGGTGAGCAGTACGAAATCCTTACCATGTGGCCGGAACTGCGCGAGTTCAACAAGGCGGAAATGTCCGACCTCAAGAACACGGGCGGTCCTGGCGGCGCCGGTGCCACGACCGCGGCCTGGTTCGTTCGCGAGTTCGCGGGCGAAGAGACGCCGTGGATCCACCTGGACATCGCCTCGGTCGCTTTCCGCGACCGTGAGGTCGGTGTCGATCCCAAGGGTTCGACCGGCTTCTCTGTGCGCACCCTGGTGGAACTGGCCAGCGAGTTCGCCAAGAACAGCGCCAAGAAGTAAAGGCTGGCAGCGAGGCTGTCAGTCTCGGTCGGCTGTGGAGCCGGGAATGTCTACGGGCATCTCCCGGCTTCATATGCTTCTGCCTCGCCGAGGCTTAAGGTGGGGCTGGTTCTTCCTTTGAGCGCAATCTGCTAGAGTATTCGGTTATGAATACCCGATTGAAAAAACTCCAGCAGGCGCTTGTAAAGCACAAAGTTGACGCGCTACTTGTCAGAGTCAGCGAAGGTGATAATCAAAACGTGCTCTACCTGAGCGGGTTCGGCGGCACAACCGCTGTGCTCGTAATCAGCAAAAAGCAGGCTTTCATCGTCACCGACGCGCGTTACTATACGCGCGCCCAACAGGAGGCCAAGGACTACAAGCTGGTCAAAGTGATTCGCGGCAAGAAAATCACCGATCACATCAATGAAGCTCTGGCCCTGGCCAAGCTCACCAAAACAAGCCGCATCGGCTTTGAGGCGGCGCATGTGCCGGTGGCCATTGCCGATATCTGGAAACGCGAACTGAAGGGCAAAATGGTGCCCACCTATCACGCCGTCGAACGCTTCAGGCAATACAAAGACGCTCAAGAAATTGAGCTTCTGCGCAAAGCCTGCCGCATCACCAGCCGCGTTTACAACGAAGTGGCCGAGATCATTCAAGCCGGCATGACCGAAAATCAAGTGGCTTTCGAGCTGGACATGCGGCTGAGACGCTACGGCGCCGTCAGCAACAGTTTCACCTCCATTGTCGCTGCCGGACCCAATTCGGCAATTCCGCATCATGCCACAGGCGATCGCAAGTTGCGGGCCGGCGAGCCTGTAATCATGGATTTCGGCGGTTTGTTTCCGGGCGGCTACTGTTCGGACATAACGCGCACTGCGTTTGTGCCGGGCAAAGCACCCACAAAGCGCATCCAGGAAATCTACGAAATAGTTCTCAAAGCCAATCAGGCAGCGCGCCGCGCCTTAAAGCCCGGCATCACCTACAAAGAATTCGACAAAATTGCCCGCGACTACATCCAAGAAAGTGGTTATGGGCAGTACTTCACGCATGGTCTCGGGCACAGCCTCGGGCTGGTCGCTCATGACCCATACGACTACGAACACGACGCTTTCGATGTCGGCACTGTCGTCACTGACGAGCCAGGCATCTATATCGACGGGTTCGGAGGAGTGCGCATCGAAGACGACCTGGTGGTGACGGAAAAGGGCAACGAACGCCTGACCAACGCGCCGTACTGGAAGTTCTAGGGGCAATGCCGTGAGCGCACGCGCTCAGTGCGGCATAGTCTTAAGAGTAGAATAAGAACAGCCAACACGGTTATGACGATGCCTGAAGATGCCAGCCTCTCACTTCTTACTCCGGTCCCGGAAGAGAAGCTGCAGATGTGGCTGAAAGAGTTCTACGGTAAAAAGGTGGAGATTGAGGAGCGCGAGCTTCTCCGTCACCGCGATTTGAGCTATGTAGAACGCCTCAAAATAAGAGATGCGCTGCCCCCGTCCTTGATTTACAAGCAGGTGCTCCCACCCTGGGACATCGAGCAGGACTTGCACGAGCGCATTCTCATTCCCTCCATCACCAATTCTGCGCAGCTCTACATGAGCGCCCATTACGGTGAAGTGACGGCGATGTTTCTCGAAGACCTGGGCAACGTGCAGGTGAAGGATATCGCTACAAAGGAGATTGCTCTTCGCCTGGGTGAAGACCTGGCGAAAATGCACCGCTCCTACTGCTACCGCACCGACGAACTGGTGCAGATGGGTGTGCTCAGCACGCTTCTTCCCATCGACTATGTAGAGTTCAGCGTGAAACTGACGCGCAAGCTTTCCGGATGGAAGCTGGCCAGCCGTTCTCAAGCCAAAAGCCTGAAGACGCTTGCCGCCACCATTGCACCAAAGCTTGCCGGCGAGCCCTTCTCGCTGGTTCACGGCGATCTCTACGCAGAGAACATCATCAAGCGCGGGCAGCGCTTGTTCATCATCGATTGGTCCTGGTTCACCATGCTTGGTGTGCCCTTAATGGACCTGGCAACAGTGACGATGAATCACCACAAAAATGGTGCGCTCGCCCGGTATGGCGAGGACATCATCGATGCCTACTGTTATGAAGCCGGTCGTGATGCCGTGGATGTAAGAAGAGTTTTGCCGCATGCCGAAACGCTCAGCCGCCTCCTGTTTCTAAACTGGCTGGTGGAAAGGCGTTCGCGCGGCATCATGGGGACAACGGTTGGTCCGGTGGACAAACTGATTGGCTCCATTGTCGACGAGCTTATCGAGCGGCTCGCGGCAATTCCTGCCTGAAATCTCGTAGGTGGGCGATGCCATGCATCGGCCCGCTTGATTCTCTGAAACTCCCGAATGGCATTCGCCATGCGGGATTTCGTTCTAATTGTCAAACTGAAACGGGCGCACCGCAAAGCGCCCAATAAGGAGTTCACATATGAGCGGACATGATGGAGGTGGCCACGGACATGGCCACGACGCCGCCATGGGCGGCCACATGGGTCATCACGACGCATATGGAAATGCAGATCACGGCGGCGGTGGACACAGCACTTTTGAGGCGCTGAGCATCGGCTTTAGCCATGCCGAAGGCAGCCGTGGGCACTTCAGCAACTTTGGCACGCTGGCCCACGGGCACCACTGCAGCAGCGTCCCGGGTGGTTCGGCGCATGTGTCGCACAGTCACGTCGGCGGCCAGCAAAAGCCGCACGAAGACCGTTGCGATGTGGCGCCGATCCCCCCCAACTTCCATGGTGAAAGGCGGATGTTTGTGGCGCACGTCGTGGCTCACGGCGACGTCAACATCGTCGATCACCTGAAGCGAATCTGCAAAGACCATGATGTAATCAGACTCGATACTTTCCGTCCTTCCATGAACGGCGAGGATCGCACCGAGTATAAATTGGCTGACGACGAGCCCTGGCTGCCGCCCTACGATTTGAAGAACCAGCCTCCGGCCGGTTACTATCCGAATGCGACCGGCTCCACTCGTTTCGTCAAGCAAATCTGGCAAGTCGGCCGTCGTCCCACGATCTGGGACAAGGGCGTCGCTAAATCGTTGCGCCTGATGCGCAAGCATCAATGGGTCAGCGATCCGCAGTACGATCCCGATGCGAAGACCTTCTTCGAGGTCGGCATCGTGACGTGGAATTACCGCGAAACCGGTGACCACGACACGCTGATCACGTTCAGAATCGCATCGCAGCTGGTCTGGCAGCGCCACTTCGGCATGTACGGATACAAGAAAATTCCCTTCCAGAAGCACCAGGAAGCGGCCGCCGGCATCGTTCAGGAACTCCTGAATGTCCTCATGGCTGCCGTGCCAACCGAAGTGCAGAAACGCAATCGGGAGTTTTTCTCCGTCACCCTGCCGGGCATCGAAGCTGAGAAGAACAAGCCTCAGCCCGAGCCGCAACCGGAGCCACAGCCTGAACCGCCCGCGGACAAATGCCCGCCGGTGCCTCAAGGTGAAGTGCCCGGTTCGGGAGCGGATCTCGGCAAAGTGATCGTGGCTGGCACCGAAGCAGACACCGGCAAACCGGCGCTGCAAAAGGTGGACATCGTCGTGACGATTCCCGCGAAAAAGTAGAAAGACTGGCTGCTGGACGGATTGGATGGAGGGGTGCTCGGACTGCGCTAAAACGCGTTTGTAGTGCCCCTCCATCGATCTTTCTGGCGGACGATTTTTCCTGCTTTCTCAGGCTCTGAATATGTTCTGGTGCGGTTAAACTACACTGCACCAGGACATATTTTTTTGTTCGAGGTTGTCAAGAGACGTGCCAATAAGGCTGGAAAATTCAAGAGATCCGGCCGGCCAACATACGCAAGGAGCTCGCCTGTCCGTGTTTAGCCTCGAAGGCTTTCTGAAAGAACAAGTAGAAGACGACAATGCCAACTTTTCTCTCCTTGACTTCAAAGGGCTGGAGCAGACCGACTCGCTTGCCGAACGCAGCGATCTGGAATGGCTTTCCACAAACGGACTGGGCTCGTACGCCAGCCAGACAATCGCCCAGGCCAATACTCGGCGTTATCACGGATTGTTTGTCGCCGCCCTTACCCCGCCTGTAAAGCGCACTGTTTTGCTGGCCCGACTTGATGAAGTGGTGGAAGCGGCCGACGGGCAAATGATTGAACTGGCCACTTGCTACTGGCAGGGCGGTGCAGTCGCTCCACACGGCTATGAACGCCTGAGAGCATTTGCCAATCTGCCTTGTGCCACCTGGCAGTACGAGCTGCCCGGCGGTGTGCTTGTCAAACAAGTGCTGATGATTTATGGCGAACAGCGCGTCGCCATTGGTTATACTTGGGTGCCGGCTGAAGACGGACCGTCTGAGCTGCCGGTTAAAATCGCGGTTTTGGCCAATTTTCGAGATTTTCACGGCGAAACGCACGGTGATTCTCACTGGCAATTTATACAAAAACCGCATGCCGGTGAAGTTTCCCTCCAGTCCTCAGCGGACGCCTGCCAGTGGCACCTCAGCTATTCGAGCGGGAGCTACTCAGTAGACTCGGATTGGTACTGGGGTTATAGCTGGTCGGGAGAATGGGAGCGCGGGCTAGCCGACAGCGAAGATCTATATCGCACCGGCTTTCTGCAAACCACTCTCAAAGCCGGCTCAGCCTACACAATCACAGCCGGTCTTCAGCCTAAAGAGAAAGATTACGACGTAAATGTTGCCGTTCGCGATCAGTGGGCTCGCCTTCAGGAGATAATTGCCACAGCCGGTGTGGATGGGCAAATCGCTGCTCAGCTCTTGATTGCCGGAGATCAATTCGTGGTCGAGCGCGACTCTACAAGTGGTGCATCGGTGTTGGCCGGTTATCACTGGTTTTCAGATTGGGGCAGGGACACGATGATCAGCCTGCCTGGCTTGCTGATTGAAACCGGACGCCATCACATCGCTCGCAGCGTTCTTTCCACCTTCGGCAAACATCTAAGCGAGGGCATGCTGCCCAATTATTTCCCCGATTCCGGGCAAAGCCCCGCGTACAACAGCATGGACTCCACGCTCTGGTGGGCTGTGGCGCTCGATGAATATTACCGAAATACGGGCGACATTCCATTTCTTCTCGAGCAAGTTCCTCTTCTCGACAAAGCCGTCATTGCCCATCTGCAGGGCACCAGACATGGTATCAAGGTAGATCCGTTGGATGGGCTGCTGTCAGGTGGGCAGCCGCATGTGCAACTGACCTGGATGGATGCCAAATGCGGCGATCTGGTTGTGACGCCCCGGCATGGCAAGGCGGTGGAGATCAATGCGCTCTGGTTCAATTTCTTAAAGACTCTGGAATTGCTGCATACTACGCTAGCTTCGGCTGTGCTTGGCTCTGAAGGAGTTGAATATGACATGCATGTGGGTCTGTCCATCCGCTACGCCGATATGGCAGAAAAAGCGCGAGTTGGTTTTCAGTCTTTTTGGAACGAAGGGGCCGGCTGCCTTTTCGATGTCATAGGCGAGGACGGTTTTGTCGATCCCAGCATCAGACCTAACCAGATTTTTGCAGTCAGTCTGCCTTTCAAAGTAATCAGCCCAGAACAGGCGGCTCGCGTCCTGGCAGTAGTGGAGCAGGATCTGCTCACCGATTTCGGGCTGCGCACCCTGGCACCCAGGGATCCTGCTTATCAGGGAATCTATGGTGAAACTTTGGAGGCTGCCGATCAATATCATCGCGATTTGACCTACCATCAAGGTACTGCCTGGCCGTTCTTGCTTGGTCACTGGGTAGATGCTCGCGTGGCTGTCCATGGGCAGCAGCAAAGCAGTTTCGAATTGATCGCTGAGCGCTTGCTGCCCTTGATTCAGCATATGAATGAGGAAGCCTGCATCGGATCTATTTCTGAGATCTTTGACGGTGACGAGCCGCATCGCCCCGTGGGTTGCGTGGCTCAAGCCTGGTCGGTAGCGGAAATGACCAGAGTGGTTTTGAAGTATCCGCAATTGAGAGAAATATTGGATAAGACTGTGTCACCGCCTGCGGTGGCGATATAAACTGCAATCGGAAAGGAAATTGGACCAACTACATATGAATAAAGAACAAAAGAAATTGGCGATACAACTGAGTTCCCTACTGGGTCTTCTGGCAGTATCTTCGTTGGTCCACCCCGCTTACGGCGACAACAAGGCTGCGGCAAAACCGGCTCCTCCCGTTCAAGCGCCGGCCAAAGAGGCATCCGTGCAACCGGCAGCTAAAGCAGCCCCTCAAGCTCGAGTGCTGACACCACAGCAAAAGGCGCTCGTCTCCTCGGTGCAGAATTTACGTGCTGCCGTGAAGCTCTCTCAAACCCGTAAGTGGCCGCAGGCTTATGCTGCCTTCAGCAATGTGATCAAAGCAAATCCGGAGTTGGGAATTGCCTATGCAGACCGGGCGCTTACTTTGATCGCCATGAAGCGATACAAGGAAGCGGTCGCTGACTGCAGTAAGGCGATTTCACTGCACAAGGATACTGCCGATGTCTATAACCGGCGTGCTGTTGCTTACATGCAGATGAAAAGCTATGATCTTGCTCTTGCTGATTTCACTAAGGTGATCAACATGCAACCGGCATCAGCGGCTGCTTATCGCGATCGAGCCATTTGTTATGCCAGAAAAGGCGACAAGAAAAACGCCAATCGTGACATAGCGATGATGAAAAAGGCTGTGAGTGGAAAGTTGGCTGATACCAATCAGCAACAGAAGACTTCATTTCTTGCTGCAGGCGGTTCCAAGATTGTGGATTTGAGTAGTCTGCCTGTTGAAAAATTTGCTGAGGTGATCGAGAAAGATCCTCAGCACAAGCCTATCTATATGCTCCATCGCGCCACTGTCTACATGTTCCAGGGCCAGCCGCAAAAGGCACTCGCTGACGTAGATGAAGTTCTCAAACTGACAGACGATCAATTGAAAAAAGGGGCCTGTCCGCCAAGAAACAAAATCTTGCAATTGAGAATTACAGCGCTCCACAAAGTCGGCCGCAATGCCGATGCTATCGTTGACTGCAACACCGTCTTGAGACAATTTCCCGGCGACGAGCAGACCCTATTGGCGCGCGCTATGTCGGAATTGGAAGTGGGCAAGTACAAAGAAGCTATAGCTGACGCCGACAAAATCAAGGTGAATGAGAAACTTTTGGCGGCAGCCAAAATCATTCGTGCTAAGGGTGCCCAGAAAATGAAAGGCAAAGGCGCAAAATAAGACATTTCGGAGCGATGAATTTTTTGCCGAATTTGAACGCTGGCAGGACCGCAGGCCTTAAGAAAGGAGCGCTTAAGCGGAGCGGAATTGATGTCAAGCACTGGGCGCGTCTAGCGCAAGCTGTGCGCACCTGACATCGAGCCGATCTGCTTTGCATTGCTATACAGAGAAAAAATGTGACGAAAGGTCTCGAGTGGCTTGGCGCAAGGATTGGCGCTTGCCTGTTCTTTTTAGTTATGTGACGACTTTTGAGCTTTTTGCCGGCAAAGATGGGCAAATGCTAGGTTTCAGCATCAGTTCTTAATTTCAGCCCAAACCAATCCGACCCCCCAAATTCCAATAACCGACTCGATGGCGAGCCTTTCTACCTCATAAGCATGTGAGAGGTGGCGGCCCGTCTCTTTCGATTTGGGGGTTCCTAAACCTGAACACAGGACAAACCATGACAGTTTCTAAACCAGAGCCACAGGCACTCACCAGTCACGCCCGATTGAATGAGTGGATTTCGTCGATTGCTGATCTCTGCAAACCCTCAAGCATTCATCTGTGCGACGGGTCTGAGCAGGAATTCGATCAGCTCACCGCCGAGATGGTGGCTTCAGGCACGCTTACCCGACTCAACTCCGAATTGCGCCCCAACAGTTTTCTGGCTCGCTCGGATGTTTCGGATGTGGCGCGCGTGGAGGAGCGAACCTTCATCTGTTCTTCCTCTGAAGAAGATGCCGGGCCCACCAACAATTGGCTGGATCCCGGTCAGGCAAAAGAAACACTGACTGCTCTCTACGACGGCTGCATGCGCGGTCGTGTCATGTACGTCATTCCTTTCAGCATGGGGCCTCTGGGCTCCGACATCGCTCACATCGGCGTGGAAATCACGGACTCGCCTTATGTCGTCGCCAGCATGCGGCTGATGACACGCATGGGCTCGCCTGTTCTCAATGTGCTCGGCACAGACGGGGAATTCATCCCCTGCCTGCACTCGGTCGGCGCACCGCTTGCTGAAGGGCAGGCGGACAAGAGCTGGCCCTGCAACAACACCAAGTACATCTGCCACTTCCCGGAAACCCGCGAAATCTGGTCTTACGGCTCGGGCTACGGCGGCAACGCGCTTCTGGGCAAGAAGTGTTTTGCATTGCGCATCGCCTCGAGTATGGCGCGCGAAGAAGGCTGGCTGGCGGAGCACATGCTCATCCTCGGGCTGACCTCGCCGGAAGGCCTGAAGAAGTACATCGCCTGCGCCTTTCCCAGTGCCTGCGGCAAGACCAACCTGGCTATGCTGGTTCCACCCTCTGGTTTGAAGGGCTGGAAAGTGAGCACGGTCGGTGACGACATCGCCTGGATCAAGTGCGGCGACGACGGCGTTCTGCGCGCCATCAATCCGGAAGCCGGATACTTCGGGGTTGCCCCGGGTACTTCAGAAAAGACGAACCCAAATGCGATTGCCTCATTGACGCGCGATTGCATTTTCACCAACGTGGCTCTCACGCCTGAAGGAGATGTCTGGTGGGAAGGGCTGACCGACAAGGCTCCGGACCGCCTGACCGACTGGCAGGGCAAGGAGTGGACGCCGGACTGCGGTCGCAAAGCTGCGCATCCCAATGCGCGCTTCACGGTGGCGGCCACCAATTGCCCGTCTCTCGACGAAAGCTGGGACGATCCGGCTGGTGTGCCCGTAAGCGCCTTTGTCTTCGGCGGACGGCGAGAGACGACTGTGCCTTTGGTGGTTCAATCTTACAGCTGGCGGTCAGGTGTCTACATGGGCGCTACGCTTGGATCCGAAACGACTGCCGCTGCAGCCGGTGCAGTCGGTCAGGTGCGCCGCGATCCGATGGCTATGCTGCCCTTCTGCGGCTACAACATAGGCGATTACTTCGCTCACTGGTTGAACATGGGTGCTGCAATAGAAGCTCTGGCAACCGAAGAGAATCCGGTTGCGCCGCCGCCCATCTTTTGTGTCAACTGGTTCCGCAAAGACCATAACGGGGATTTCCTGTGGCCCGGTTATGGGGAGAACATGCGTGTGCTCAAATGGATCTTTGAACGCACTGGTGGTGGTGGCAAGGCGGAAAGCTCTATTCTCGGATGGAAGCCGCGTTTTGCCGATCTCGATTGGACGGGTTTCGATGCGCCCGACCCAGAACGTTTCGAGACCGCCATCAAGATTGACCCGGCGGAGTGGCTCACGGAATTGCAGTTGCAGCGTGAGCTGTTCGCCAAGGTAGGCACTCGCCTGCCTGCTACGCTGTCAATGATCGCCGGCCGGCTGGAGAATCGCTTCTCCGGCAAGACCGACGACTAAATCAAGGTTGTAGTAAGCGGGAGAGGGGACGAATTTCGCTCTCTCTCCCGCTTCTTCATTTATTTTATTCGTCAGAAATACTACAAAAGATAGTAATTATTTACAGCCAGGCACTGTGCCGTTAGACACGCTTAAGCGCCCTTTAAACAATTGCCGGCTAAATTGAACGCACTGGCTCGATTGGAGCGGGCCTGCAGTAAGCGTTTTTTAAATGTTTTCCTTTTACAGTGTGTTCATACCCGGCAAGACAAGACCGAATATCAATCAAATAACCCTTTGCACCAGCGATCCGTGCGGCAGGCAGTTATGTAGATGGGATATGCTCCCTGCCGCTGCGGATCCAAAATTTATTGCCGATCAAAAGCTGAATGTTGACGTAAGAGCGATCTTCGTCTGACACGACGCGCCCAGATTTTTCGAATTTCCATGAGGAGTGATCGAATGAGCAATGCGCAAGTAAATGAAATCGTCGGCGAACTCAATTCCCTGCACAGTGGTTGCGATTTTTCCCATGTAGTGGAAGAAATAGACACCCTGCATCGCAACAGTCCCATGAATTGGCAAGCCAACATCAATGAAATCAATAGTCGCGTGGATATGCGCGCCCTTGGTTTTCCGGAGGACTTCAGTATTGTTGGCAGTGACAGAAATGGAAACGTGCAGACGATCTCTGAAGATCACAGCCGATTGGAGACAAGAATGAGGGGCTCGCTTTTGGAAAATCAAGGATTCGGTGAAAGTGGACGCAGATTTGACACTGCCAATGATGGCAGGACTACCTATACGGTGCAGCCAGGCGACAATCTCTGGTCTATTTCGAAAGATCTGCTGCAAAGACAGTCTTCCAGCCCGCCTACACCGCAAGAAATAACCCGAGCTTACCAAGAAATTGCCAGAGAAAATGGGATTGCCAATCCCAACTTGATTCATCCAGGAGAGAAGTTCGTTATTCCGGAAAGCCTTGCACGAATGCTGCAATGTCCTGCTGAGGCAACGCCTGTATTGCCGCTAAATGAGATGGAAAGAGCACCTGTCGTGCCTGTAAATGCCTATTCACAACTGACCGCCTCATCGCCCCAAACGCAGCCGTTCAAAGGTGTCTATAACCCGATTGCACCTCCCGGCCTGGTCGGTGATCTTGATGATCACGTTTCTACTTCGCACTTGCAAAAAGTCGACAACCCAGATGGCGGGACCACGACAACCTATGATGGCCACTTGTATGACGATTGGACCACTTCGGGTTTGCTGGGGACTGACGTCAGTGCACAGACTACTCTGGGACCACAAGGTCAAATAATGAAGCAGAACATCGCTTATGCCGGTAGTGGAAAACAACTGACATTCGACTGCGGCGGTGGAAAAACCAAGACGATCGATGGAGTTTCCACTATCGACGTGACCTACAACGCCATGCAGGGAAACTATGAAACCGTCATTAATACGCGTGATGGACAGCAGTTTAAGGCTTATGCCGATTCTTTGGGTCGAGTTCTATCTCTTCAGCAACAGCCCAACTAATTTTATACAAATGCAGGTTAGAGCAGGGTCCGGACGACGGCGGTATGCCAAGGGAGAAAACGATTACCGCCGTCGGGACGGATCAGCAAAGGACCTGATCACTTCGCACAACAAAGGAATTGGATAGATGAGTAACGAATGTAACTATCTCATGAGCGGAATTCCGATCGAGCAAAATATCAATTTGAAATTGCTCGGGTCACTTGTTGAAATCAGCCGCCGCGTGGCTGAGCTGAGAAACAAGATTGAGGACGTTGCGAAGACTCCGTCCACAGCTGGATTTGACACATATCTCAGTGGGAGTGCGCCTGATGAACGACAAATTTGATTCTTACATGCTGTCGATCAAAAGCAGTTCGGATGCCATGCTTCCATACCAAGATAAAGACTCATCGAATGCCTTGATTGAAGATGTGTTGAGGACAAGCGGTGGTTCTTTTGCGGGGGCGCAGCGGGAACAGTCCGGTGATCGCATTCAAATTGCCCAGAGCGAGACTGCTGCAAGAGATTGTGGACCAAGCAAGCTAGGCGATCGGAATCCTCAACTCAATTACTCCTCAGATGCACTGAGGCCACGGTTTGGAACCTACAATCCAATCGCGCCGCCTGGTCTGGCCGGTAGTGACGACCCGCTCGTGTCTTCGATTGAGGAAACCAACCTGATTGGACAGGCCGGCGGTAGTACGACTGCGTCCTACAAAGGAACTTTGGCAGACAATACAATCTGGGATTCGCCCTCGGAATTCAAAGCCGACACTACATATGGTGCTCAAGGCGAAATCATTTCTCAAAGCGTTCACTATTTTGGAGATGGCGTAGAATTGACTTTTGATGGCGGGCGAGGGACCAGGAGAAGCCTCGATCATGTGATGGACGTTTCGACAACGTTTAACGCTTCTTCAGACCTGTACGAAAC
The DNA here is from genome assembly GCA_964531315.1 of uncultured Candidatus Obscuribacterales bacterium. Classification (GTDB taxonomy): domain Bacteria; phylum Cyanobacteriota; class Vampirovibrionia; order Obscuribacterales; family Obscuribacteraceae; genus QKMZ01. The sequence continues at coordinate 24,549 of CAZHEZ010000086.1, forward strand.
TCAGATTCGTACAGTTGACGGGCGAAGGTTTAAAGCAATTGCCAATTCGGCCGGGAAAGTTCAATCCTTGATTGAAAATAAAGGTGGAAATTGAAGCTCATTCAATGTCTGATTCTGCCGCTGGAATGAGAAACCAGAAAGTGCTGCCATCGCCTTCCACCGACTCCACCCCAATCCGCCCACCGTGGGATTCTACAATCGATTTGCAGATGGCTAATCCCAGACCTGTGCCACCTTTCTCGGTGGCATCCTGGGGTTTGACCTGTTCGAATCTGTCGAAAATGTACGGCAGTTTGCCAGGTGGAATTCCGCGGCCCTGGTCTTTTACGCTTATTTTGACCATTTTGTCCGCTGCTGTTGCCGAAATAGTAATCGTGCTATCGGGAGGGGAAAACTTGACGCTGTTGGAAATGAGATTGATGAGAACCTGGACTATGCGGGCTCCGTCAGCCATGAGCAGCAGGTTGCTCTTTTCCTGGACCAGGGAAACCTTAGCCCGGTCGGCGAAGGCCTGCAGCGATGCGAGCGATTTCTCGACAAGCCTATCTACACTGACTACATCAATTTCCAGGTCGAGTTTTCCGGCACTTATTTTTTCAGCATCGAGCAAATCGTTGATCAACAAAATCAGGCGTTCGGTGCTCTCGCAGGCTTTCTGAGCGCGTTTTTTCCAGTCATCCTTTAGACCTGTATTTTGGTTGGAAGCCAGTATCTCCAGGGTGATTTGAAGGGAAGTGAGGGGAGTTCTCAAATCGTGAGTGATCATGGCGATGAATTCTTTCTTCATTTCTTCCACTCTGGACAATTCGGAGGCCATTTTGTGAAAAGCCTTGTCCAGGTGAGTGATTTCGTCTGTGCCGGAGACCACCGGCAAAAGCGGCTTGTCGGAGGCGAAGCGATAAGTGTTTTCCATCAACTGAGCCAGGCGGGTGGTGGTGCCGCTGTTGATCCAGATGGCCAGACCGGCGGCAACAGCGATGCTTGAGACTACTCCAATCAATAACATTAGTTTGAGGTTGGCGCGAAAGCGCACATCTGCGTCGCTGGAAAAGCCTTTATCCTTCTCGAGCTTCACAATTTCGGTGAGCTGCTTGGCGGTTTTTTCGCCGATGATTTTCATCTTGCGCCGCATTTCAATGCCGCTCACGAAGTCGGATAAGCCGCCATCTTCGGTGTCAAGTTTCCGCTTCACATCATTGACGATAAGCGTTGCTTTCTCCTGGTCCGTTTTGAATTCGGCACAAACCGCTTTCTGTTTTGGATCGTCTTCGACAAGTTTTTGCAATTGGGCCAGCAATCGCGGATATTCACCTATCTCCCTTTCTAATCGCTCGCGTGCAGCTTGCGATTTGGCGGTCGCATACAAAGCCAGCGCTACGCCACCCTGGGTCAGCGAGCGATTGATGTCGGCGCAGCAGGTGATTATTGCCTTGGAATGTTCCTGTCGCATTGCTTCTTGCTCCGCCTGGACCAAGAAGAAATACAAAGTAGAAACGAAGACCAATTCGAATGCGAGCGGAACGGCAACGAGCAGCAATCCTTTTTGCGCAAGTTTAAGTTTCAGAACGCCGTTTCCTTTGTAATTTGCCCGACATTTAATTTTACCCCTCTTGTTCTTTGAAGTGTTGGATTGGCGATAAAATGAGGCGATCGGTCAGTTATGTATGGAATTCAGATGGCCAAGATCCTATTAGTGGACGATGATGTCTCCCTTTGCGATGTCGTTGAACAAGCGCTAAAAGAAGAGCAGCATGTGGTGGAAACCGTTTACAGCGGCAATGAAGCGCTCGATCGCTTGCGTCTTTACTTCTACGATGCGGTGATTCTTGACTGGAGCCTGCCCGAGAAAAACGGCCTGGAGATTTGCAAGAGCTACCGAGCCAGGGGTGGCAATACGCGCATTTTGATGTTGACCGGCAAAACCGAGATCAACGACAAGGAAGCGGGTCTGGATGCCGGTGCGGATGATTATTTGACCAAGCCGTTTTCGATGCGCGAACTTGCAGCAAGAATCAGAGCGCTACTGAGGCGGCCCGTGGAAGTGGGTTCGCCAGTGGTCAAGTTGGGCTTTATCGAGGTCGATTCGGGCGCCAGAAAGGTCAGGAAAGATGGTGTTGAAATTGTCATTACACCAAAGGAATTTACGCTTTTGGAATTTCTTGTCCGCCATCCCAATCAGGTGTTTAGCAGTGAAGCCCTGATTGAAAGGCTCTGGTCAAATGAGTCAGACACTTCTCCGGATATTTTGCGTGTCTATGTGACCAGACTGCGCAAAAAGCTCGAACGTGACGGTCATCCATCCGTGATTCGTACAGTGTACGGTGAAGGGTATTGCCTTGAAATGAACGAAGAATCGTCTAAGCAGCCCCTATCATGAAGATTTCAGCCAATCAAACTAGCCTGTGCATTGTTTTGCTGATTGCCGCGAGTGTTCTTCAGGCACCATGCCGAGCTGAAGACGATCCAGTTTTAAATTTGGCTCGCTTTCATTTCAAAAAGGGCGAATACAGAAAAGCGCAAAAAGAATTTACTGAAGCAATCAATAAAGACCCGCATAAAAGCTACATTTATCAGGAGCGGGCTGAGTGCTTTGAGAAGCTTGGGCTGAATACCGAATCGATGAGTGATTATTCTGCCGCTCTAAAATTGGCGCCGAAAAATGGTTGGTTGTGGCTTCAATACGCTCACAAGATGCGCCAAATGGAAAGTCTCGATGCAGCGGCCCGAGCTTTTGAAAAGGCAATTGCTTTGCATTGCGGTGAGGAGGGTTCTGCCTATCGCGATCTGGCTGAGGTTTTGTCAGAATCGGGACAGAGGCGTGAATCCATCGCTGCATACAAGCAAGCATATGCGTTGTTGAAAAACCAAGACGATCGCTTCGACATATTGAGGCGAACGTCGGAGAATTACTTGGCGCTCAAACAGCCGCAAGAGGCGCTTGCCGAATTGAACAAAGCAATTGCTATGTGTCCTAATGAAGAACGCCCTTATCGCGGCAGAGCGCGCATATATAGCGAACTGAAAGAGTACGACAAAGCGATTGCCGACATATCTCGCAGCATGAAGTGCCATCTCAACAAAGAGCAAATGGCTGGGGCTCTGAGAATGCGCGCGCGTTTTTATGAAATGTCGGGACAAACAGAAAAGGCAATTGAAGATTTGACGCAGCTGTTCAAACTCTTTCCCAGGCGAACCAGAGCGCTGTTTGACAGAGCGACGCTTTACGACAAGATCAACAAACACGACCTCGCCAATAAAGATCGAGCGCAGGTGCGCGAAATTGACGCGCACGGCGGGGACGTGAAGTGGGGAAAGTTTTAGAAGTCAGATGAGGCGTCCGCGCAAGTGTGAGTGAACTGCAGAGTTCAAGCCTGTCGGTGTTTTTGAATATACGATAACATATAATAAAAATTCGTGAAAAAACGACGGCACCTGGAGGAGCTGATGAACAGCACCTTTAAGCGCAGTCGTTTTTTTTAGAACTCAAGGACAGGCAGATTCCCGGTCAAGTCGAGAACAAGCACGCCGACCGCGCGAAAGCGCGGCAGCTGCTCGAACTCTTCCTTCGGGCACTCATGAGGCTTGGGAGAATCTCCACCCCACAGAGACTGCACCATCGACAGCTTGAGCTTCCAGTCTTCATCAGAGCCGACCGAGTCGATGCCGAACCGCATTTGCCGTTCGGTACCTTTCTCATCGCCGAAAAGCTGACCAAGCTTGCTTGTATCCAGACCCTGTACATCCCAGATCATGTCGATGTCTTTTGGCTTTGGCTTTGAGCTGACAAAGCTGCCGGCAATCGTCACCTTCGTGCAGCCTGCCGTCTTGAGCAATGTGAGCGCCTGGAAAAGGAGCCTCACTTGCGCCTGGCGGTGCCGGTTGAAGGACAGAGTGTCGACAAACTCTTGGAGCGTGATATTCCAGAAGCCCGCAGGCAGAGTACCATCTTCCGTCCAGGTGGGAAAGCCGAAGCCTTCCGGATAAGCGATGCCAGTGACTCGAGTCGGATCAAGTGAGCGATGCCTTTGCAGATAACGTTTCACTTCAGCCAAAAGCGCTTCGCGAGCTGCTCTTGCTTTCTCGCCTGTGCGATCGTTGCGACGGACCTGGCGAGCCGCCTTCAGGACCTTCCGCAAATCCGTATCGGGCGACTTGACTGCGATGAGCAGCGAGCCAGAGACGGAAAGGAGGCGCCTGTAACTGAGGCGGTCGAGCCAGGTGTCACTCGGTGGGAGACCATCCTGTGGCGAAAACTTCAATGTTTCAACCATTTCATGCCAACCATTTCTGAACGCCCGAAGACGTTCACCTTATGAGCTTTTGCTTGGCGACTTTTCGCAAAGCTCCGGCTCAGCTTAATTTCCCTTTGAGAATTTGGGCGGGCAAACATCCTCAGCCGGTTTAGGGCGTCTGAAAAAAACTGTGAGAGGGCGTTTGCTTGTGCTTAGTGGTTTCTCGAGTTTTTTGAAAAAAAAGAAAAGGGAT
>CAZHEZ010000087.1:0-29005 GCA_964531315.1 uncultured Candidatus Obscuribacterales bacterium
TAGGAAGAGAGACCATTTGAATGTTTTCTTTTTACTTGGTGTTTGCCGGCAAGACTAGGATAGTTTCTGCATCTTAGCTTCGATCTTAAGATGCAAAACTATGGTTCAAAACTTCCTTGCTCCGGGTTTGCAGACCTAACACTTGATTTTGATGCTTCAGGATTCATATCAATTCTCAGCATCAAAACTTCTTGATAGGCTTTCATTGCTGAATTAGTTTCGCCAGCATTGTGCCAGAGTTTTACCAGTTCCAAAATCCACTTTCCATGCAAATCAGGATCGAGCGACTCACAGCTTTTCCCTGACTCAAGCGCTCTTGCATACCATAGCTCACCCAGCGAAAATTTTCCTTGCAAGAGATATAGCCTGGCCATCTTATATAGGATGCGGCAAACATTGGGATTATTTTCGGCACCATCACGCATGTATAAGGATAGAGTTCTTTTGAATTGTCGCTCGCATTTCAGATATCTTTGCTGCATACAGAAGATTTCTGCCAAATTTTCCAATACTTGCGGCAATGGAATTGGATCTTTTCTGAGAGCTGGCGCTTCTTTTATTGCCGCACGCAACATGCTTTCAGCAACTTCATATTGTCCATGCTGGAATGCCTTCTCTCCCATTTCAATATAGGTGTTCCAGATCAAATTTGTGTCCATAAGCACCTCTTCAAGCGCGCAACAAACAAGTGAATGTCCGGGTTGGGCGGACTTCAACTTCACTATGGCCAATTGCTTAGTACGAATGCCAGCAGTTTATGAGGGGTTTGTGTAATTTGCGTGTCAGTAATCCCACTAGAATGAAGTGAACGTTAACGAGCGCAGTCTGCGCTACCTAGCGAACTCCGCTCAGATAGAAAGCAAAGGAGATCGCGAAGCTGCCAAGAAGTGCCAGCCGAAAACCGGCATAATCACCCGTGGCACTCTTATGAAGACTCCTGTCAGGTCCTGGTAAAATGCAACCTATGAGTGTATCGAGCTCTAAATCCTTAAAGGCACATGTAGCGGCGATAGCAATTTTTGTTTTCGCTTCATCTTTGTGCGCTTGCTCAACTGGTAGGCAAGGTGCAGACCAAACAACGAATGAAAACACTGCCAATGAAACGACAATTCAATCGGATCTAAAAGAACGGATCGTCATTACGAACAATCGTGAAAGCCTTCAAGAGCGCAATCGCGATCGAAACATTTCGGCTTCCCTCATTCGCATGCGATCCTCTTATAAGCTTCTTCCGGACAGGAGATTTTTGCTGGCGATTGCCGAAATTCATCAATTAATCACAGGTGAAGCCAAAAGCGAGATTGAACTCTCGTATACGGAAAACGGTTGGCTGATAAACTACAAAGGTGAGAAAGTCGGCAGCCTGAGTGTTTTTCCAACCGGCGACGAACTTTTCGCCTTACTAAAGCAGTGGTCTAAAAATCTGAAGACAACAGTCGGTCCGCAAGTGATTAGCGGTAAATCGGCACCGCCTGTGCAGGTTACAACACTTTGCCCCAGTGAGTTATTCAAGCTCTTCAGCGTCTCAAATGCAAAGGACTACCAGACAGACATCTGCAAGATCCAAACCGCTTCGTCGGCAGCAGCGTGGCTGAGCATTGTTTCAATAGACGAAACCGGTGTCGGCGACGGTTTTTACTCCAGAGCCCTGGCATTGAAAGCTTGTTCATTATCTGACGACAGTGTCGAAAATATCCGCAATGAATGTTTGCTGGCCGACTCGCTGCAGTATTACGCGCACGCGCGTAAACTGGCAGCCAAATTGCCGGTTGGTGATCCGGTGCGGCTCTATTTAGAGCAAGACACCGCCGGTCTGGCAAAGGCATGCCTCGGCAGCAACAAATTAGATCAAAAAACGTTTCTCTACCTGATGACGTTGGCACGCCAACGAAACTCAGCGCAATGGCTTAAGGTGCTGAAGGATCACTCCGCAGACAGTCAGAAAATGGCCCTGGCAGTGATTCGCACCGCCTGTGAGTTTGCAGGGGAGAAAACACAATTGCCGGTAGGACATTACTTAATGGTTGCCACCTCGCGAGACTTAAGACAGTCAAGCGCAAAGAAGAACAGTGCCGGCGCGCCGATTGATTTTCAGGACATCGCCTGGTCATTCGAGAAGTCGCGAGAATCGTCCGAATGGATCGTAGGCGACATGGCAAAGGAGTTTGAGAAGTCTCTGGCTACAGTCGAAAAGTCCGACAACGCAGTCAACACACTTCAACAGGATGACTATTACCGAGCTATCTTCGCTACCGGCGTCTATCGGATGGCGACGAGCTATTTGACATTAAACACGGAGCGCAACCGGCTGGCGCAATTCTCAAAGTCAATCGCAGTCAAAGATGGTCCCCTGGCCAATCTGGGTCCATGGCTGGATTACATTTTGAAACTTAGCGTTTCAATCGTCGATCCGACAGACGTCACAAATGAAGTAACGCAATTGCGGAGCCTGGGTGCACGCCCTCTGGCAGATCTAATCATGCAGGCCGGGAGTTTTTCTACGCTGAAAGAACCATATAAGCTGTTTCCAGCCTGCCGGTATCTTTTCGAATTTGCCGACACGCGCCCGGATACAAGGCTAGCGCTGGCAGAGATTGCCGACCGCGGTTTGCTCTATCCAAGCATAAGTCATAAGCTATATCTTGCTTCTCTGAAGGATGGCGACTCAAGCTCAGTCGGCGGCAGAATCGAACGTGCCATCGCCCTGCGCCGCCAGGATGAGATGGTGGCACTCATTAAGGCAGCGTTCCTAACGGAAAATGAAGAGATGCGTCTGCTTCAGAGAATGGAGCACCTGGGCGGAGTTTCCAGTGCTGCGCTGACTGGCATGTACAGGACTTGTGCCGAAAAGCATGCCAATGCCTGGGAATTCGTGCAAACGTACTGCAATCATTTGATGGAAACAAAACAAAATGCCGAAGCCACAAGAGTACTGAGAACATTTGCGAGCAAGGGAAAACAAGCCAATTCTCACGAGTTAATACAGGCGAAGTACCAGCTGGCAACGATTGCACTCAAAGAGAAGCGCTATGACGATGGATTGAAAGATATAGACAAACTGGAAAATACAGAGCAGTCTCAAGTGTTGATATTGAAAGCCCGCCTGCTGGAAGGGCTCAACAAGCGCGAAGACGCGGAAGCATGGGCGGAGGAAGCGCTCAAACGATTCCCGACCGATCCGAAGTGCATATCCTTAAAAGCTGAATTGTTATGGAGAAACGGCAAGAACGCAGAAGCCGCTCACCTTTTGAGCAGCAGGCGCCAGCATCTCTCTGTCACCGAATGGCGGGACTACGTTGCCCCTGCATTTGCGCGAGTATTCGACATAGATTCCAACAAAATGCTGCTGGCCGTCGGTTCTCTCGTCGATGAGAGGATCAATAGTCCGGACACGCTGGGACAATTGGCTCGCGCCGCCTACGTCGACGACCACGCCCCTGAAGCCTTCGGAATTCTTATGAGAACAGGGCAACAGGGCATCGATGCTGGTGACTTGTTCACTTGCGCATATAGGTATTTAAAACGCTGGAAAGGCGAAAAGTCTGCTCTTGAATGGTTGACTGCTGCTGTGGGACCAGCTGATCGGATCAGGCTGGCACCATATGCATTTTTGAGCGGACAATTTGAGTTGCTCTGGACTCTCAATCCTCAGACGCCGGATCCTAACGAAACAGAGCACTTGTGGCTGATGCGCACGGCCGCCTGCCTGGTAGATTCGGACCTGTCAAAAAAATATAAACCCAGTCTGGTAGAGCACTTCAAAAAATCAAATCAACCATCTGCCGACCTGGGCAAATACATGTTGGGACTGTCATCTTCATATCCCACCACCATCCTCAATGACGCACAAAGATGCCAGTACGCCTTTTATATAGGCTGGAAGCAGCTGGCAACGGGCGAGGATTTCTTCTCCGGCACGGAGTTTTATCACCTGGCTCTGGAAACGGATCGACCAGAATTGCATGAATTTCGCTGGTCCCAAAACTGGCTGAGCGACCTCATGATCATGCTTCGGCAAAACCCTGCTGTCATGGAATCGGCTTTCTATCACAAAATTCGCATTCTTGGACCCGGCAAGAAGGGCGGCTTTGGCGAACAAAGACGATTTACGATAAATGCCTTTAATTAATTGAACACTCTACCGCTTCGCTAGGTTTGCACTAGATACAGCAATTCATTGCAGCAAGGCTGAAAAGCATTGCCTGCCAATCTTCATTCCAGATAGATTCGACTCAGATATTTGCCAACCGATTCGCAGGAGAAAAAACGCAGCAGAAGAAGCGTTGTACAGACGCGCCGTATATCCATGTTTCTCTGACTGCGAAGCCGGCTCTTGAACCGTTGATTCCTACTGCATTGACTGCGTGCATCGAGCCGAGCTGGCGAATATTAAAGTCGGAACAATTCAGAAAGGTTGAGTGCATTGGTGAAAACCATTTGGACTTGGATTCTCAACATCTCGGCTTCCTGGTCTCTCATCTGGGAAGACTACCGGAGCGCTAAAGACCGCTACGAAGAACTTCGCCGCATTTCCGAGCAGCGCAATGGCTACAACCACATCAAGACAGTACCGATCTTGTACCAGCTGGCACGCTGTTACCACCATGTTGGTGGTGCGGACAACTTCCGCCACGCGCTGATAGTGTACGAAAATGCTCTTGGTGTTGCAGAAGCCAGCAGCGCAGAAAACAAGGATTTCCTGATCGGGCAGATTGCCAATGAAATGGGTAACTGGTACTGGCAATCCGGCAACCACGATATGGCCGGCAATCTGTATCAGAAGTCCATAGAGGCATTCGAACGGTCCTGTGGTCCGGTCAGCCTGCATCTGATCTCACCACTTTATGCACGCGCAAGAGTGCTCAAGACACAAGGGCGGCTGGAAGAGGCGAAGAACTTCGAGCACCAGGCGCACCTGATCGAGCAAGCTTACGCGAGCACGCCCCACACCTATGAATATCACGGACACTATCCGCGCTTCTAAGGTGAGGGCTGAGAATCCTGTCGCCGACTGCATGAAAGTGCGTTAAAAGATGCCTGAGGTGGCGCGCGGACATGTTCTGCGCGCCACCCTAATGCGGCCGGCAACAATTGAAAAGGTCCAATAAATTCACCGCGTCCTCTGATGCAAACTGTGCTATTGGCTACGAACGGTGACGAATGGGAGAACCCGTGGTGTCAAATGCGGTGCTGTGATGGATACTGATTGCAGGAGTGAACACGCCTTGCAGTTTTCTTTTTTACTTTAAAAGAGAAGCTTATATAAAAGGTCTTCAAGAAGTACTCCAAAATTTTTCGCAGGGGACGCCGCTCCGCACCTACAACCAGGGTGCGGAGTGTCGCTTTTCAAGCATATTTAGGCCAGCCACGAGATCAGATCAGCTAGCGCCAGCTCATTTATTTTTGCCTTACGGAGTTAATCTGTTTGCCCTATCGCTCGCGCGCTAGTTGCGCTAACAGCTCTACTTGCAACAAACAGGTTGCCAGCGTAGTTTCCCGGCTTCTCTCTTTTGCAAGGCTTGCCATAATGCCGACCAGATCGCCGCAGGTCAAGTGCCGGAGCGGATGCAAAATCGAATTTCCCATTCCCTATATTCCACATTATCGCCATGACCACACCAACTCCTACACAATTTGATTTCTCGCAAAATGCAGAAGCGATTCAAAGTACGCCAATGGACTTTTCTCCTCAAACACAATCGCCGTTGGATGCGATCAGAGGAAGCCTCAGCGAACCCACTGCCTTCACTGGAAATAACGCACCGGATCTTTCTCAAAGCAACTATTTAAATGTGCCAGAAATGCAGTATCCAGTGGCAGGTGACGGGCAGCCTTCATCGAATTCGATATCACTGCCTGCCACTCTCGATGCTTCAGCATCAATCAAAGATCTGACCGCTCAAGGTGTTTTCCAACCAATAACAAGCGCCCAGTATGTAAGCTCAGAAATACAGGGGTCACAGCCAGGAGCACCAAGCGGCTTTGCCGCCAACAGATACGACGGCACGTTCCAGGGCTGGCAAAGACAGTCTCCAGCGAACCAATCCGAATGGTCTTTTGCCAATGGCGGAGATCGGATGCCTGCTATGAGTCAGAATCTGGTGGCGCAAAGATCGCAGTGGATGGCAGCAAATGGATCTAAAGATCAAACTCTGAACAAATCAGACCTGTTCCCTTTCATCAAAACGCAACCGCCTGGTCCGTACGATAACTCCATGGGTGGCCGAGCACTGGATGCTGGGATGAACTATTATCGTTTTAACGGTGCAGACAGAGCTGCTATTAACACGTCGGCAAACGACATCAACGGCATAGAGAGCCGAGAACAGTTGGCGCCTGGCGAAACACCCACTATAAAGATTGTCTATCAAGACACAAAGAATACGAGTGGCGAGCAAAGCACGGTTCCTGATTTCCGCATTGCTGCCGATGGAACAGTACAGATAATCAACGACCCGGAAACAAACCCACTCAAAGAAATAGTGATTGAGGTAGCACGCGGCACGGGATACATCGGTCTCCCAAATGATGCACAACAAAAAGCACTGAGCACACTGACTGAGTATTTGAGCGCTCGCATAAGAAATGAGTTTAATCAAGATCCATCCTCACAGGTAAATCTAGAAGATCAACAGGGATTGCTGCCTGCCGACACAGCATCTCAAATTAATGCGGCACCGCAGCCAGAAGACAGCCTGCCGGCACCCGCACAGAGCCAGACGGAAGCACTCAATCGAATGGACGGTTCTGACTCAGGCAGTATGAGTCCAGCTCAGGCAAGTGACTATTTTCCGCCTTCAGATGTGCCACCCCTGCCCGACGAAACTCCAAATCTCACCGCTCTCAAAGATCTGGTCGCCGGTTTTGCGACGCACGGTTTACCTAACCCCTACACAGCGGTCCAAGATCGTGGCGACAACGGCTTTGGCGTGGGTCGTTATGCGCTGACCGGCAATAACATTTTTGATTGGATTTCCGGACTCTCTGATGATGAGATATCCAATATCCAGGAGATGGAGATAACGACTCCCGACGGCAAGAAGATAAAGATCAAAATTCCCAAGGATACAGGAACCAAACTCAAGAAAGTTCGTGACCTTCTCCATACCGTGAAGGCAGGCCACGGTCAAAAGAAAAACTTAGGCAATCCAACTGATGCTGCCGACGCCACAAGCGACCCGACCGCCGATAGTTCGGACGCAAACAATGCTATTAAGCAACTCTTCAACGATCCTGACGTTTCCGATTTGACCAATTTGCTCGTCAAAATGCAGAACGGACAGCAAAAGCCGACCGCAGATGAAATCAACAAATCGCTCGGACCTGACCTGCAAGAAGTGATCGCCACAGACTTGATTTACAAGTATGCCAAAGATTCCACCGATCCGCAGACCAATAAAGTAAACATCGGTGAAATCGTTCTCTCCATGGAGCTTGGTCACACACCATCTGCCGCTGAAATGAAGGCCCCTCAAAATCTGTCGCTCATGTCTGCGGCGGAAAAAGGATATCCTCTCGCGCTTCAGCATGCACAGCAGCCTGATCAACCTGTCACCTGGAATGAAAGTAATGGAAAGATAATAGGCGATCCAAATTCCTACTTCTTCAGCCAGTTTAAGACCGACACCTATAACCCGACCGGTCCCGGACGTAGCAACAACTGCGGACCAGCCAGTCTGGCGATGGCTGCAAAAGCCTTTGGCAAAGATGGACAGGTCCAAAACGCAGAGCAACAGATTGACCGCGCCAGAGAGGCTATGACAGGACGTAATGACTACAGCGAATTGACCAGCCTGTCTGAAATTGCAAACGGTGCAAAAAAGCTGGGACTGCAAACAGAAAATGTAAGCGATCTAAACTCGCTCAATCAGGCTATCGACACTGGCAAACAAGTCGTCTTGTTCGGCAATCCCGCCGGTGCCTATGGAGATCGCCTCAGTAACAGTCAGTATGCCCACTACAATGGCATGCATTTCGTTCTCGTAGCTGGAAAGGCAGCCGAAGAGGTAGGAAAAGCGGCTTCATACGTAGTCAACGATCCACTCAGTCGCAAAGGTTCAATTACGGTTTCATCAAACGAACTGCAGCGCTATATGCGCAAAGAAAATTCGGGTAGAACCGGCATCGCAGTCTGGGCGTAAGCAAGCCAGGCCTGTCACCAATATTCCACGCAACCCAATTAGATTTTCGATAAGACGGGAGATAAATTATGGTCAGCTCAGTATTTAACGATTCTGGAACACTATTCCCATCAGACGCATCGCAATCGAGCGCCGACAATCAATCGAGCGCTGCCAATCAAGCCGCGCTCTATCAGGATGCGTACGGCAGCCCAGCTGACACCGGCATGAGTGCCGGTCCAACAGACACCAGCGCTCAATCAGCATATGCGGCACAAAATGGATTTCTACCCAATGTAGATTTCGGCGGTGCCAGTGTTGATTCTTCAAGTATGAATGATGCATCGGCATTAAACAGCTATGACCCCAGTGCACAAAACCCAGCGCAGTTGGATCAGAACTATTATCAGTTTAATTCGGACAATACTAATGCTGCCGCAGCAGGCAACACGGCACCGCCAATCGACAGCGCACCTTCGAGTGTCGACAATGCGGTTCCAAATATAAATAATGTTGGTTCGCCCAGCGACAACGCTCAGACGATATCCGACCTACAGGCCATGTTAGATGCCCAATCCGGCAATGATGCCAATGGAATCGTCAAAAACAGCGTATTCAACCAGCCGCTAACAAACAATCCTGACGTACTCGACAGGGCAGCCAAGGCATTTGCACAAGATACGGAAAACATGCTCACTTATATGGCCTTGATGAAGTCGGATTCAGCGCAATTGACCCAGATTTCCGATCAGCCGACCGTATTGGCGATGCAGGCGGCACTGACGAAGCATTGGGGACCCATGGAAGAACAAACCTTGTCCAACCTCACAAAACTCGGTATCGATCCTGATACGACACAACAGGTTGCGCAACTTCTACAAACCTTAGATCAAGGACTTCTTACTAAGCCTGGCACCGCCAACACACAGCCAGCAGATGCGCCGCCGACAAATCCTGTTGCAACAAATCCTATTGCAGCAAATCCTGATGCAACAAATACTGTTCCAACAAATACAACCCAACCAGATGCAAGCCAGTTTGGCATGTGAGAAGCTATCCGGCAGCCGGCGATAATCCAGACTCGTCCGTTGCCAGGACAGCAAGAAGAAGAAGAAGAAGAAGAAGAAGAAAGAAAGGACGGTTCGCCCACCGTCCTTTTTTTATTGGCTGAAACGCTTCACGCTAACTTCGTCAATAAATCGAAATTAGTCACCAATTATGGTGCAGAGATTTTCGCCACATGCGCTAACCGCAACAAACACTTGACGAGCGTAAATTCCCCGCTGCATTTATCCGCGTTTTCGGGCATTCTCAAAAACAAAGCAAGAGCCTGCGCTGTGCACAATAAACTGCCCAACCGAACAGGAATCTAACTGACACTAATATTCCACATTCATAGATTAGAGTTCAATCCAATGAATTTTCGGCGACGAAAAGAATGGTCTGAAAGGAAAATCAAACGAAGGCGTGGAATGGCTAACGACCCCGCGTTAACGCACAAAGAGGATTAAAACATGTCAGGACCAAATCAAATGGATGCAGCCGCCAACGCTACATATCAAAAGATGGAGCGGGCAATGCTTGGAGACAATCCAGCCCAAAACGCAGCCCAAATCCTATTTGATGACTTCTCTCAGAGGCAGTCCGCCGAGAAGAATGGCACGCTCTCTGCAGGCGATTTTCAACAGTATCAAACGGCTCTAATGGACAAGTTCACATCGTCCGAACTACAGACTTTATCGGTAGCCTGGGTCCAGCGCAATAACGGGCTGTTTAAAGACGGGTATCTTGATACTGGCGCAGTCACATATGGTGCCAATGTTGATACGCAGAATCCAATCAATGATCGATTGACCAAGGCCTTTGTAGGTGTGTTGGACAATAATACAAAGATTGATTCGGACTATGACGGACAAGTGTCGCAGACTGAGTTGTCCACCTGGCTTAACAATCAATCTCTCAGGAAAGATAACGTCAGCTATGCCCAAATGTTTTCCACAGAAGCTGGAAAGCGGCTGTTTGACTCCCTCGACACTTATAAGCAAAATCGAGACATTCTATATGACGCAAAGAAAGACAATGGATTCGACCAATACAATTTAGATTCATTCCTCTATTACTTGAAACTCAGCAATCCGACAGGTAATGACAAAGATAAGCATGACGCAGCACAAGAGCTCATCATCAATGTTGCCAAAGAATCAAACAGCACCCCTGAGAAAGTTACTGCGTTGCTGGATCAGATGAATACAGGATATGGCAATGGGCAGTTTGCACAATTGCAAGACAGCAATTCCGGGCTAATCACGTTGGACAGTATTGCCAAAGGTGCAGGATTCCAATCGATTGCGGACTGCGCATCGCAAAATCTCTGCGCAGTGGGTGCAAACAATCTGCCTGGCTCGCTAGACTCAGGCTCAACTGACGCAGTTAATACCCCAAGCGCAAGTCAGCCAACCGACACTGCGGCATCTATGATTTACATGAATGCCGCAAACACCGACCCTCTCCGGATTGACTACAAAGATACGGATAACGGATCTATGTCGTTAACTTGGAAGGACAGCACCAGCGCATTGCCTTCCACAATTAAAACTGGAGACGGACACACTATCTATCAAGACGGATCAGGTAATTGGTTCGATAACTATACTGAAAATTCTCAAAACAAAACAGTTTCAATCGCCAATGTCGCCTTCAACAAAGCAACGGGCGACCTCACATATAACTACACAGGGCAGGGTGCGGCGGGCGTTGAGTACCGTGCGGACGGCAGCAGGCTAGTGAAAGACTCGTTTGGCACCGTACTTAGCGATTCCGATATACCGGGATCCAATTTATCCAAAACAGATCGAGCCAAAATGGTTATCGATGAACTCGCCACCGATACACGACTCTTCTCAATGGTCGCTCCGGATGGCAAAACTATTAACTGGTCAAAAGTCGGTACACTCCTGGGCAATTATAAGCCGAGTAACCCGAATAACCTGACTTCCGACGAATACAACACTCTTAAAGTAATGAGCTTAAATGAAAAGGATTTTGACAATAAGTCACTAGACCAGATTATGCAGGACGCCGGAGAGTCAACAACCGCAAGCCCGCAAACCTTCGAACAGCTTCAGACATCAAATGGAGCAAAACCAATCACTACGGCAGATGCACAGTGGATCTTGAGCACTTTGAGAAAACCAGGACCTGATGGAAGCATACCTATTTCCTCGTTGCTTAACGATTCAAGCTTCATGAGCAAAGATCTAATTACGCAGATAAATAGCGCTGACACGACTAAATTTACTGCCGATCAGCAAAAAGCAATAAATATGCTGAAGCAAAGTTACAACGTCTTTGCCAAAGGAAAAGGAGAATTTGATCCACAACTGTTGGCTGCGCCGATCGATCTTCAGCCGATCGTTCCGATCGCTGCAGCTGATGATACTTCAACTTCCACGACTACAACTAGCACCGACAGCACATCAGGAAGTGTCTCCCTTGTCGGAAAATCCGATGATGTAGGAAAGGATCCTCGCGGCGTGGCACTTGCCAGGGCGACAGAATTGGCCAAACCCAATGCACCGACAATGGCTCAGCAGCAACAAGCTATGTGGGATCTATTTGAGCTTGCGTTTGAAAAGAACTACCCGGTTGATACCAGCAAGCCTGCTACAGTGACAAGGAATCAGCAGTTTATGGCTGCACTGACAAAACTCCGTGCCACGTCAACTGATGGCTACACACACATAATGATTCCTCAAAGTATAGACGGAATCAGCTGGTCACAAATCCTGAAGGGAACCATCAACTATTGATCTGTAATCAAACAGAAGTCCTCAACTCCGTCGTTTTCTAAAGGTAAAAATCAATGAGTGAAAACCAGCGTTTAAACCTGTTTGGTGAGATAGGAATGGTAGCAGACGATTTCATGCTGTTCGAGCCCAAAATGGACTCGGGTAGTGAGACTCCATCGGCAAGTAACAAGATCCCAAAAGAGCAGCTGATTGTGCGAGCAAGAAAATTCTACAGACTAATGATGAACGAAACTACCATGGAGGTTTTTGAAGTTCTAGGCTCAGGACTGAAGCGATCCTCAATGAATTCGCTCTCGTCGGCGATGAAGACGCTGAATTGTTGCGCGATGTACTTGCTCATCGTCGACTTCTGCAGACTCGAATCACCAACCTGGTTACTGCTTTTCATTAGACACGCCTTCGACTTCGGAGATTCCGTACAGGCAACTCCAAATGGACTCGATTTGATATCCAGATTTGGCTCCCTTTCACGTGCAGAAATAATCGACGCACATGTCAGCGCTGCGCTCAAGTATTTGAATCGTTCCGATTCAGAAAAGATCAGATTACATCTCAGAGAGTTTCTCGAAAATGGTTCAAAGAAGAATCTAGAAATCCTCCAAAAATGTCTAATTGAGCCAATGCCGTCACTGCAAGCAATCCGCTGAAGTGAGTTTCGAAATCAAGAGAATCGGTGGCCAAGAAAGATAGTTTCTCATCTGTAGCCCACAAAAATCCGCGAGCAATCGCGGGTTTTTTGTCAGTGGATCTAATGCATCACGCGAGCACCAACATCTACTCTAAGTCTGCTTAATCTGTCCGCGTTTACACACTTTGCAGATCAATTATCATTTTCGCATTTCAGGTGTGCCCCTCGAAGCCGGCATGATGCAGTCGTTTCTGTTTCTCATCAAAACGACATCTATATTCGCTCCATCCGTTACAAATATCGATCTGCAGGCATTTACTTCCTTTCTCCGTTCTTTTACGGTGAAAGTGTTTCACCACTATCAACTCTCTATCGGCACTTCGGATCTCAAATACAATCGGTTAATCCGCGAAACCAGCTCACTCTCATTGAGAGCTGAATCACACCGCTCAGACAAGTGAAAGAGAAAGAACGCCATGTTGAACCCAAACAACATCATGCGTCGACTGGTGCAAATCGACCCCCTTTTCAATCCCACTCGCTCGGTGCTTGCCTTGTACAGCGCTATCGAATTCGCTCATCACCAGGCCGTCGAGAAGAAAGTTTCTCTCAGTCAAGAACTGACTGAAAAACTCGCCCATGCCAGGACAATCAATTCCGCAACCATCATCGAGAGCCCTTCCCTTACGCTCGAAACTCTCCGAGACGTTCTGGCCGATTTCAACTCCGAAATGCCAAAAACCAATGAATTGGCGCTGGTGCGAGTTCCCGAATCGGTTGACTCGATGCGCTTCGTCACTTCAGTCGAGACTCTGGCGAATACTCTGCTCGCGCTCATCCGCGGGTTGAATCTGCTGCCTTAAGCTTGATACGGCTCCCCAGTCGTTGAGAAATCAACAACGATAGGATCCAACCACGCTTACATAGCCGCTTTCGCTTAAGCGAGAACAACTAGCGCTGGGGCGCAGAGCTTTACACTTTGCGCTCTCATCCTCAGGTGTGCAGGCGTGGCAAATCAGTCGCAATTAATCACCGGCGGTGCCGATGGGAAATTCACGGATGATGGCACAAATGAATTCTCTCGGCACCTGTTTTTCGGATGCTGCCCAAACGTAGAGTGGAGTCAACCATCATCACACATTCAAAAGCGAGAAAACGCAAAGCCAGCCGGCAAAATCGCATTCAATCAATAGCAAAGTCGCTTCTCCCTCGAGAATTAGTGATGCACTCGGTTGTATTGAACTGTTCGCAAAGTTGGTTTCGTTCTGCTTTCCGATAAAAGGAGAAGATTAAGTGTCCGGGATTTCCGAATTTGTTCAAGAGCTCACTGAGCTGGCTGGCAGAGACATGCAGGCTGCCTACGAGCAGCTTCTGGCAGCACGCCCGGAATACATGCTGCGAGTTCTAATGGCACTGGCTAACACACCGGGAGATTTGCAAATCGCCAGTCTCTTTCTTACGCGTGTTTTGCCAAACGCCTTCCGGAAGATGGAAGCACTGATTCCACAAATCGTTGAAGCGACCGGCCGACAGGTGTCCGCAGCGCAACAAAAATTGGCTGAACAAGAGGCAATCGTCAAGGATTCCTTCAACTCCGCCACCCGAGCCCAGAGCGAGAAGGCGCCATACGCGCAGGATCTGGTCCTGATTTATTTCGTCCAGATTGCCATCAGGGAAAAGCGCAAGAAAATTCTCAGTGGCTTCACACAGC
The DNA here is from genome assembly GCA_964531315.1 of uncultured Candidatus Obscuribacterales bacterium. Lineage (GTDB taxonomy): Bacteria > Cyanobacteriota > Vampirovibrionia > Obscuribacterales > Obscuribacteraceae > QKMZ01. Next base: position 14,269 of record CAZHEZ010000087.1, read on the forward strand.
TCAATGAACAGGCCCGACGCATCAACGATTTGATCCGCGAGGAAGCAGATCGGCGCCAGGCTCTGTAGATGTAATCCGGAATATAGAAGGACTGCTTGCTTATGATGCATCAGTCCTTCACTTGATACGCAGCGACGCAAAGGTTGCCGCTGCGGCCGTCTCGCGCCCTGGCGCAGTAGCGCCGAAAAACATATTCGGCAAATTTCGTTTATTCAGTATCTACAAGGAGCTAAAGGAAATGGCTAACAAAATCAATGGTCTGAACGGATTCCCGGAAGTGGGAGCAATCCTTGGCGGAACAGTTGCGCGCTTTTGCCGCAACTTCGCTGTCGTCGAATTGAATTGCGGCGAAGAGGCTGTCTTGCTCTTCGGCGATATGAAAACAGATCTGCAGGTCGACGAAGACGTCAAGGTCAAAGTGCTGACAGCAGAGCTGAAGCCGCACGGCGGCCGCAATGTCCGTGTAGCACAGGCTTAGCATTCGCGCAATCAAATACACGCACGCAAGCCCGGTCGGAAGCAAACCCAGAAATTTCAGATTCCTTCAGCATCAAGGTTCAGATTCCTGGTCAGGCACAAAGGGGGCTGGACATCTCACGAAGAGGCACGGCTCAGCCTCTTTGTTTGGAACCATCGGTAATTGAAGATAGAGGAAACACAATGCCAACCAAGTTCTCCCGCGACGAAGTCCTTAAACTCTGGAGCCTTGCTGTCGCGAACGGTAAGGTGATCAAAATCGAGAAGGCGTCGAAAGTGCGCGTACTAGCAGTTCGCGCCAGCGCCTCGGGACTCTTCGCAACAAAAGAAAACCACTGCCCAGGGCAGCCAATCAAGCCGGGCGAGTGGCGTCTCGTCGCCCTGGGCGATGACGACGACCCGATTCCAGCGCTGGAAAAGGGGCAGCAAATCTACGTGTATAAGGATTCGGCGGGCAACCTGGTGCCTTTCGACGCGAAGCACGAAGGCGCGCTCGTGAAAGAGCCGCTCTATGATACCTGGCTCAACACGAACGCCGATTTCAAACGCAACTACGCAGTCAGCGACAGTGAGCTGATCATTGGCATGGGAGTCGCCCGCGCCAACCCGACGATTAATTACGCCGTTCCACTGGCTGAAGAAATTGAAATCGAAACCAGTTGGGGTGCTCCTGCTGTCGGCAGTTTCTGGCTGGTAGCCTACAAGGTCGATCCGGAAACCTTGTCCGTCACCGAATACGACTTTAACATCGTCGACAAAGACGCATCTGAGCGTGCCTATAAGGTGCTCGGTACAGTTGATCCAGCCAAGAAAGAAAGCTAGTCTTGTCCGTTTGCAGTGCTGGGAGCCCAGCCAAAAGCTCCGGTAAGCAGCGAAGCAAGTATATAGCAGCATAATCTCTACCAGGATGACCGCAGAATTGCGATCTCCTGGTGGATCGCAGTATGGCAAAAAATTTGCATGAGCGAACTGCTCGTTTAACTCAGTCAAGCGATTCTGATGAGAAGTAAGAAAGAAAAGGAAGTCAATTCGTGGACACGCAAAACCTGCTCTTTATCGGTTCCTATATGTATCAACTCAGCGATCTCAACAGCGTGCGCAACGCGCTCCTAGGATTCATTGAGGAGCGCCTGGGTCACAGCCCGTCACCAAAAGCGGCGCGTAAATTGCGTGCAGCCTGTCTAACAGCTCGACAGGGGGCGCCGATAAGCGCTGTTCTGGAAGCATGTATCAAAGCCGGAGATGCTCCAACCACCCGCGCCGTTTCTTCGCTGGTTGCTGTTTTTGATCTGCAGACAAATGCCGAGGCGAATGTCCCGCCGAAAGCACAGCCGTTTCTCAGTGATCAATTGCGACGGCACGCCGGTGATGCGCAGGCAATCGAGAACATTCGCACAGCAGCCCGCGAAGTAAAAGACGTGCTTAAGACAAAGTGTGGGCTCAAGCCTGAAGGCATCTGGCACAGCTGGAATATCCTTCAGCGTGCGATATGGTGCATCGAAAGATGCAATTCCGTGCCCGAAGCAATTCTCGTGCTGAGCGGCGACCCAGTTGCAGAAGCTGCGCAGTCTTTCTCCACTGTCGCTGAGCTTTGGCAGAAGTGGAGCCCAAACGCCGACAACATCGGACATCTGCCGGAAACGCTGATCGAACGTCGCCGGCAAAGCTGACGCAGAAGGCAGCACACGGATGCGATTTCCCGCTCAGCGCATTGATGAGGGTGACCCCAAAAATCGCCCTCTGTTCTTTAATAACTATGTTTACTACCGTATTTAGTATTTTGCAAAACAAGTAGAATGAGCGAGATGGAGAGTCATTCTCCATCTCGTTTCTACTTATAGTCCTGCTGGCCGAAAACGGTGGGCGAGTGCGAGGTCACATATCAGGTCCGGGAGCAAAACACCATTGGACCTGGTCATCGCGTCCCTTTCCGCCTCACGCACGAGAGCAACGATCTCAGCCGGGCTGGCATTGGTTAGCTGTCGAGCCAGATTGCTCAAACGAGCGCGCGTGGGGACCGACCATAGCTCAGCAGCGGTCAGTGCTTGAAGCAATTCCAGTACCTCCGGTTCGGCAAGCACAGCGGCCGTCTGCAACCGAGCCAATAACCTTGTCCGAACCGATCGCGAGAACTCATAGACGGCTGGAGCATTGCTCACGAACACGGTTAAGACGCCAGGTACTAAAGAGTTTGCAGAGAAACCGTAGACCAATCTGCTGTAATTGGCGTTAACCTCGTGTCGTGACTTCAGGTAGTCAAAATTGTCATAGACGACAATTTTTGCACCGAAAATCAGGCACAGGACGCGCAGCAACAGCGGCAATGCCCAGACATGACTGGCTTGAAATACTTGCACGGTAATGACGGTACAGGCGTTATTTCTAGCTAACTCACGCACAGCCATCGTCTTGCCGGTGCCAGGTCTGCCCATAAGCGTGACAGCGCATGCCGCTCCGCCTCGACTTTGAGCAAATGCTTCTTGCAGTTCTGCACGTAGTATCTGATTGCCGACGATCGGCTTTGCCGCAGGAAGTGCGCTTGCAGGTGTTACAGTGATCCCGATCTTCTGCAATATATCATTGAAGAACCCGATCATGAGATAGTCTCCTTTGCCCACGATAATCGGACTTTGGTGTCAGCTAGGAATCACCAGTCGCGTCTTTCGGTCCACGCGTATGCCAGTTTTTGGCACCGGCACGTCTTCGAGGCGGGCAGTTCCGTTTGCTAAGCGAATTGCCCAGTATGGAAGACAAACACCGGACACAGAGCCGTAGTGAACACCGCCGGCCAGGCGCGAGTTGATTTCGAGAAAGTAATGACTGCCGTCGCTCTCCATGAACTGAACGTTGTAGAGCCCGGAGAGCTTCAGTCTCGACGTCAGGTTGCGCGCATACTCTACCAATTGCGGATTTGCTTCAATCAGCTCGTCGGCCCCATCGTACGATTTGACGCGCACGATCGCAGCGGCGAGCCGGCCTCCGTCTGCCAGACAATCGATAGAACGCTCCTGCCCCTTCAAGTAAGGCATGAGCATTTGTTCTTTGAATGTCTCAGGCATCGACAGTGAGCTTACCGCCTCATCGACTGTCGTGGAAAAAACCAGACCATCCCAGGGACTTCTCAGTTCACGTCCGTCACGCGCAATCACGCAAAAGCCTCTTCCTCCCAGACCTGTGGTCGGCTTGAAACAGATGATCTCGTACTTCTCGAGAAGCTTCTCACAGGCGATACGGAAAGCCCCTGCGTCACCGGCAATTTCATACTCAAAGATGGGAACGACACCAGGACCTATTGTCTGGTAGAGCGCCACTTTGTTTTTGATGATCTTGAGTGTGGCCGGATCAGCTACCGACAGCAGGTTGCAACCAAGTGCGCTGAACTCGTCGCGGTGGTCGGCAAGAGTATCGGCCCAGTAAGTGGGGATGAGGATATCTACCTGGTGGCGTTTGACGAAATCCAGGCAGTAAGGAACGCAGCTATGATCGTCCAGCGATAGTGGCTCCTGCTCAAAAACGTCGCTGACCAAGCGAGCAGGGAAATCCTTTCTCGAATGAGAAGTAATGACGCGGATTTGCTCGTTAGGCATCTCAGCCAATCTGATTGCCTCAATGGAAAACGATATGCTGGACAACGCTCTGTTGAACCAGACACTTGATTGTTGCATAACCAGTCTCCTTGATAGCCAAATAATGTGCGTACAGTCTGAAGCCCGGGCCGAGTTGCCTGGCACCGGGCTGACCGTGCGTTCTCAAAGGGAGCAAAAGGGGGGCCAACTCAGCCGGACTTTCGGTGGCGGTGAAAGTAGATCATGTTGCTGGCCGCTTCACCGCGAACCCCGTAAATTTGGGCCCTTTTGATGATATCGTGGGCCCAGGGCGTGTGCGTGGCGGGCTCGCACATGCGATTGTTCAGGCGGAAGACAGCCTTTGCATCTGTATCAACGATAGCTTGTGCTTCCTGGAGGTCGATCGGATCGACTTGATACATCTCCTCTATTGTGCGGATCTGATCCGGATGGATGGCGGTTTTGCCAAAAAGTCCGTGCAAGAGATCGCGCTCGATTTCGGCGCGCAGCACCTCGTCATTGTCGATTGACTCGCAGACCGGAGCCGTCAAGCCGAATCCGTGAGGGATGAACTCGCCGGAGAGCCTGGCGATCAGGTTGCCGATCGGCGTGTCGTAGATCGTGTGTGCCGGTGAGCGCCGAACTCTGAGGCAGTTGAGGAGATCGTTGCCGCCTATGCGCAGGCACAGAATTCGATCGTGCAATTTGTTGTCGGAAAGCATCTGGCGAAGCTTGGTCATCTCACGCGCATCGAAAACCTCGCGAGTCTCGAGTGTCGGCATGAGGAGGAATGTATCTTTGTCGCGCAATTGAGACACGTAATGGTTCAGGTTTTCGCAGGTCACCTTAGGCAGAACGAAGCCGTCGATTTTGGCAATCCCGGGCATCATAATGCACTCACCGAGAATATGCGGATTGCGCACGCGGATGAAGCGCATGGGGCGCTCACTGTCGTTCATTTTGGGCAGGGCATGCGTCAGGTTGGAAAGCGCCAGTCCAACTTCATCTTCGCGAACGGAGTCCTCGGTGCAGAAGATCACCGAACGCAATGCAGGATATTTTGCGCCGTTGCCTATAGCCACAAGGTTGTCGGGCGCATGAGTAGCTGGCACGTACATAGACGCACCGAGCAATATTTGGTGCTCGTGCATAATCTCGTCCTATTCTCCAAGTGTTTGGATAATGACGGCCGCGTTGTATGGGAGCGACGCGTCTTTTTCGATAGGAACGCCCTGCGTCGAAGCCAGGGCAATTAGATGTTGAACATCCTCGGCGTCAGGGTTGCGCACGATCAGCTGGTCGGGGACGCGGCGCAGCAGCGCTCGTGACGACTCGCCGATGCCGGGCTTGACCCGGTTTCGATCGCTGAGTCCATAGCGGTTCATGGTGCGTTCCAGATACTGATCCGAGATCAGCTTCAATGCGTTTCTTGTGGCAAAGTCCCAGTCGCAGACGGGTGACAAGCTTATGTCGGTGAGCGCAGCCAGCATGAGAGGAGTGATCGTGTCGACGAAGAACCGGGAAAGATCCTCGCTCGCCTTTTCGGCATAGAAGGCACAGGCATGAAAATCCCCCGGGCCGACATAGAGGTCCGATAACACCGTCCGCGATACCAATCCCGACACCGTTGCATTGAGGATGGCGGAGGGAATCAGGTAGTCATCCGCAGTGGCGGCCAGACCAGCGCAGCCAGCCAGATCGGCGACGACGACGAGTCTGTTGTCTATTGCCGTGCCTCGACTGTGATTATAGGCAGTGATCGATTTGTTCAATTCGTTCGTGATCGCACCTTTGCCAGTCCAGCCATCAACAAAGACGATGTCGGCATCCTGATGACGAGTGATGATGTAGTCGAGGGCGACCATATCGATGCCACGATCACGAATGATCGAAATTGAGTAATGCATGGACGCCCGCCCCAAAGCCTTGAGCCCCCGGCTGAGAAGGACTCCCACCGGCGTTCCCGCGCGAGCCAGGCTGACAATCACGATTTCTTTTCCCGGATGAAACGAGAGCGTGCGGCAGAGGCTGGCTAGATGGGCGGCAAACTTATGCTGATTCTGCAAAAGGGCCCTGTGGAAAAGTTCCATATAACGTTGATCCGGCGTCTTTTCCACGGCAAGCATTTCGGAATAGTGCTTGCGACCGGACTGAATGAGACGCTCTTTCTCGAGCGTATCGGTCGGCTGGATGTCGACCGGCTTGAGCAGGAAAGTGACGTCATCGTCGGCGTAACTTCCATGGAAATCAAAGTGATTCGGTGATGAGCCGGTCTTGTTAGTTATCATCTTCCTCACTAACCTCCCTTACTAGCGTAGAAAAGCTCTGTGATCTGGTCGGTATAAGCGCCCAGTCACAGATGCCGATGAACTTAAGATCAGTCAAGCTGTCACCCGAGCCGATAAGCACCGCACCAGGCGCGGTCATGTTTTCGATGAACCACTGAACCGCGTACTCCTTACGCAGAAATGGCGGCATAACGGCAACGAAATTGCCGTTGAAATGAAGGGCGAAGCCTTTGGCAAGCTCCTGCTGAAGCTGGTCGGCGATTGTCTTGAGTTCAGCGAGATTCTTCCGATTGTGCTTCACCGAAAGAAAGAGATTCAGCCCGAAGTCCTCAACAATTCGAGCGCGCGCGTCGATGCCATGCCCAGCCGCTGTTTTTTGGACGATGGAGAGAAGCCGATTCAGCTCGGCCTCATACTTTTTTGACTCAATCTGCATGCGCTCATGCCAGCGTGGCTCGGGCATTCCTTCCGGTGCGAGTATCACGCCCCCAAAGCTGACGATGGCCCAACCAGGATAGGGCAGCATGACTCGCTTGAAACCGTCGCTGGTGCGGGCAGTAGTCGGTACTACCAGGGCATTCTTGAGCAGCAGATCAAGCATGGTTTGCTGTTTGGGCGTGAGGAATCCTGTCGCTTCTCCTGACTCATCGAATGCCACTGCGGTGCCGCCCTCGGGAGGCACCTGTCTGCAAGCTTTGATGCGATTGTCATCTACGTCGTCGAAAATGACGACGGGAGCGCTCAAAGTCGACACGATTGATTCCGACAGGAGTAGACCATTTTTGTCAGGCATAGTTAGAACTCCAAAGTCTCCGCTTGCAGAGCCGTGATGAAGGATTCATCCAGGCTTGAAGCGGGCGTCTCGTGACAGACGATGATGGAAGCATATTGGCTCGGTACGACGTTGTAGACATAGTTGGGCATATGGTCGTCATAGTTGTCGACGAACGTATGTGCGCAGCCAATTGCCTCGCCCAACAGGATGGGCGAACGAGTGGTGGTCTGGCAACGCACGTCGAGCCCCATTTTCTCAAGGTGCTCGGCCAAGAGAAAAGGCATGTAGGAGAACTCGCCTGTGCCCAAAAGAAGCAGGCGTCCCCGGGCTTTAAGAAGCGAGCGAACCTGATCGCGCTCAATTGCTCTCTGGAAAAGCCTATCGAGAGGGCTTTCTGCAAAAGGTTCGGCTTTAATGCCAAACCTGCCGAAATTGCCTCTGATAAGCGTGTCTTTGCACTGCCCATTGCCTTTCACATTGGGCATCTTGAGCGTGCTCAGATTCGATTTCGGCTGGAATGAGTACTCTCCCTGCAGTATCGCAACCGAGGTGTACGGAACAGGCATTGCCCGGTTGTTCTCGCTGGTGCGAGCGGGCCCTCGCCAATCAGTAATCACGCATGTTACTGCCTGGCAAAGTGTGGGGATGGCTTTCTTGAAAGCGGTGGTCAGATTGACGAACGTTTTGCCCGAGCTTACTTCGTCGTCTACCAGCACGACAGAACGAGCATTCTCAAGCAGTATGCGCGAATTTATGTCTTCGGGCATATAAATGATGTGATCGGCGGCGTGAGAATGCTCCTCGAGAAATTCAAATGCAACCTGACGCTCGTGGCGATAACGAGTGCTGTGGAGAAAAACCACATCCGACCGTTTGCTTAACGCAATGTACGTATCGAATACGCCATGACCGAGTGCCGTTGCGGTTTCTGCCATGCCGATCACGACCACCGGACCGGGCAGATCGATCGCAATCTGATTTGCCAACAGGAATTGCACCTGGCGCATCAACGACGGTTTGGCCGGAATGTGTTTTCCCAGCACTTTGGAAACGAACAAGAAACCGCGCTTGGGATTTTGCCTGGCCGCAAAGCCACAAAGATCATCAATAGGCATTAGCGACTGGTGCACTTGTACCTCCAGCCTGCCCGTCGTCAACTCGACATTCCGCATAATCATTTTGGAAGCTTCCTTGAAATTAGGACTTCCGGGTCCGTTGCCGCCAGCGCCACTATCTGCAGTGGCATTGCCGGCGATCGCCCAGGCGGGCTGCCTGCGTTCGCTCGGATCCATATACGTATCTCCTTTTATTGATCAACCATCTTCTTGCAAACGAGAAAGTGCTTGAAAAAGGAAGAATCAATCAAACTAAACTAAGAAACTCATTCCAGTCAGGCAGATGTCCGGGCGATCCATATGGATCGCCCGGACATCAGAGCAGCGGGAAGCGCACTAGTTTGTGACGGACTGCACTCCGGCGAACAGCCAGGTGAGAACCCAGAGCACAATTGCGCCGGCATACAACAGTGGTTGGCTGTCGCTGCCTTTTGGAACACCGGTCAGAGCGACGTCGAGAACGCTCAGCGTCAGCAAAACCGAAAGGGCGGCAAGAATCAGCGCCCAGGGACGCAGACTGGACGGAATGAAACGACGGAGCTTTTTGCCGACACTAGTGAAGGCAATCGGCACAGCAAGAAGAAAGACAGCGCCTGCCACGAACGCCAACACCAACTGCAAGAGCACACCGAGAATTTGCAAAACTACCACTGAGGCCTCCATAGCTTTAGCGGCAACTTGCCGAACTTTAGGTGTCGCCTGCATCTGGTGCCGGCGGCATTGCTAGTCTGTTCGGCAAAATGTGCCTGCGTATAAGATGTTCATCTGCATCGAAAAACATACTGTGCAGGAGCGAATCATTGACCAGAGTCCCTAACTTCTCGGCCGCTTGTTATTTGGCAGAGTGGCGATCATGTCGTCTTTAAGGCTCTAGTGGTTTGTTTCGGTGCGTCTGCCTAAATATGAAAATGCAAATGGATACACAAACAACGTAGTGCTTTGAAAGAGTATCTGCAAGCATCGTTCAGCAGATGCGATCTTAATTCTTGGCTGAATTTTCATTTGTAGAGCAAATTCATTTGATCGCCCTACCGAAGCTCAGTGAGCGGCAGACGGCTGCCGATTTACCTCCGGAAGCCGCTTTAGTGTAGCACCGCAAGCGGTGGCGTAAAAGATCTGCTTTTAAGAATTGCGCTGCAAATTTTCCAACGGGGAAAGTTGTCGCAGCAGTGCTGCCGATCCTTTATATAGGGCGCAATAAATTTGGCCCGAGCTGAGTTGAATCAGCTTGCGCAGCCACATTGATTAAGCGGATTAGAGAGAGGAAAAGAAGGCAGAAGTAAGAGCAATCAGACTTTCGTCATTTGCTGAGGCAAATTGAGCGCGCAACTAGAGTGGGGATTTCACGATTTTTTTGCCTGCCCATGCATTTACAGACTGCGTTACAAAGGTTGCCGCGGCAGAACCGGCGATCGTAGGTTGGCGGTACATCTATCCGCAACCGCCCAACACAGGAACTTCGAGCAACCAATCAATTCAATGAACAACTCACCCAAAACTATGCAGCCGTGCTGCTGGAATTAAGTGACCTCGAGTTTTTGCGGAAGATGAAACGTGGGGAGCCCGCCCGCGCGCCCTTGTGAGGCGCATCACTCCTTGCTAGCGCGCGCCAGGCTCCTCACAGAGTCCGGTACTCGTAGGAAAGGGAGAATATGCCTACACTCGATTTGACACAGATTGACGTTGAAGTTGGGGTCGACATGTCGGCCTCGATGCTGACTGACGATTGCACAGGTGGAGCGACCCGCTGGTCGTTCCTTCAAGAGACGGTTCTCGGCGTGGTCGCTGTTGCGGCTAAGACGCATCCAGAGGGCATTCCCGTGACGGTGTTCGCGCGCCGCTTCCAGACCTACAATGGGGTCAAGGATGCGGCCGGCGTCAACAACATCTTTACGGAGAACGACCCGTTTGGCGGCACCGATACGGCGGGCTTCCTGCAAAACCGCCTGGACGCGTACTTTGCGCGCCAGAAAGCGGGGGGAGCCAAGCCGCTGGTCATGATCGTCTTCACCGACGGACGGCCTGATAACGAAGAAGCCCTCGAGAAGCTGATCGCCAATTCCAGCAAACAGCTGGGCGGCGACCGGACGAAGTTGGGCATCTCGTTCATCCAGATCGGCGGTGACAAAGGTGCCACACAGTACCTCGAGACGCTCAATGATGGACTGACCGCCAAGTACCCGGGCGCTCTGGACATCGTCAACTGCCAGACAGCGCTCGCCGTCGAGAATCTCGGCGTGAAGGAACTGGTCAACCTCGCCTTTACCCAGTAATCGTCAGCAAAAGCAAGACTCGATCTGTACCGCTCCAGCAGCCGGACTTAGTGCCGGCTGCAAGCATACCTACGAAGGAAGGAAAAGGGCTCCGTATGCAAGAAATCAATCTGAAGGAATACGACATCGTCATCGGTGTTGATGCCAGTGGCTCGATGGGCACAGAGGACATTGCCGGAAAACCCGGTGTCAGCCGTTGGGATTATGCACTCGAAACTGTTGAGGGTTTCGTCCAGATCGCCCAGAAATGGGATTCGGACGGGCCGACGGTTGTCTTCTTCAATGAAGGCACGCGCGTGTTCGCCAACACGACATACGCGAAAGTAGCATCGTTGTTTAGCTCCACCCGGCCTGGCGGCGGCACCAATACCGCTGCCTACCTGCATGAACAGCTGGAAGACTACCTGAAGCGCCGCATCGTCACGACGGGCGGTCTCTTCAACCGGAAACGCACGCTCGCTGCCCCCAGTGTCGCAAAGCCGCTGATTATCATCACGGTGACCGATGGACAGCCGACGAGCGGATTCGGGAAGTGGTCCGATGCAGAAAATGCAGTGGCGGGCGTCATCTGCGACGCTGCCAATCAGATCGCCGGCGCTGGCGGAAGTCGGCTGGACATCGCGTTCAGCTTCCTGCGTGTAGGCACTGACCAGCACGCGGCGGATTTCCTCGAGCGGCTCAACGACAAGCTCACCGCCGAAGCGAGCGGAGATCTCCGCGCGCCCTTCGACTGCGTCAACTGCATGGACCTCGACGAGGCTGGCAGCTTCGAAGAGATTCTCATCAAGTCGCTGTCCGAGTAGATGCGTTCCTGAAGAAAGAAACCAGGCGTGCCACCTTCACCGGTGGCACGTCCTTCCTCTATAACGAACGGCGACCGCAAATCGCCTTTCGGCGTCGCCAATAAATGAATAAAGAAAAAACTTCATTTTCTTTGAGGGCATCGTTTTTACATCGCAGACACTGAGTCACCAAACCGATGCACGGTAGGAGCGGCTGTTAAGAGGCGCCTAGTGCGCCGACAACCATCTTGCCAGTCTGACCTTGCCGGAGAAATACCGGCTTCTCCCGTAAAGCAGGAAAGGAAAAATCCGATATGTCCATTCTCAACGATCTCCGTAATGCCCAACAGCAGGGTGCAAGCAGCGTCTCGACCTTCCTCAAGCGTCACGCCGCTAATCCGGCGGTTCTCGATGCCTACATTGCCGTCCTCGCGCTTGTCACCTACGCCGACGGCGAGGTGCAGGACGAGGAAATCAGCGCTCTGGGTGACTTCTTGGGCACGAATGTGCTGCTCAAGGACTTCGATCCGGTGGTCAAGCAAAAGAAACTCGAAGAGTATCTGGCGCAGGCCAAGCCGGATGTCATCGTCGGCGCTGACGGCAAAAAGACGAACAAGCGCACGGTCAAGTCCATCGGGCTGTCCTCGCTGATCGGTCAGATCCAGAAGGATCGTGGACTCGCTGACTCCGCGCTCGCGCTGGGCATCGTCCTGGCCGAGGCGGATGAGCCGATTCAGCCCAGCGAAGGCATCGTCCTGATTGGCATCGCCCACACGCTCGGTTTCACCGACGCGGAGGCGCAGTCCAACTACGGTCTGTCCACGCTGGCGGAATACAAGGCTGCTGCTGCCAAGTAATCGCACTCGGAGATCAACCTTTCCTCCTGAACCTCCTTGAGTTCGAGCCGGTCGCTTAGCGCTGGCTCGACACTAAAGGAAGGTCACCGCCGGACGCCGCTTTCGTGGCGGCGTCTGTGCCGGCGGTGTAATAAATAGACAGTATTTTTGCAGTCATTTTTTCATTTCAAGACAGTCAAAATTTATCGCTGACTGCCATCACACCGTTCTATTCCATATCCAGCCATCATCCGGCGTCCTTCTCCGGCGCCAATCTGCTGCGTCCGCCAGCCACAGTGCTTGCGGGTGCGGACCTAATCGTTAGTTCGCTATGTTTTCGAAAGGATGACAATGCTTGACCAAAATCCACTCCTGTGGGTGGGATTCTACGCAGTGATTCTGGCTCTCTTGCTCGTTGACAATGACATTTTCAATCGCAAGGATCACCGAATCGGGATGCGCCAGGCCTTGCTCACGAGTGCCATGTGGCTTGGCGTAGGCATTGCTGTCGGAGTGTTCATCTTCATCGCCATCGGCAGGACGGCAGGTCTCCAGTACTTCACGGCATATCTGATCGAAAAGAGCCTGAGCACGGATAACCTCTTCGTGTTCATGTTCTTATTCGGCTACTTCAAGGTGGCCGAACAGTATCGCCATAAGACGCTGTTCTGGGGGATCATCGGCGCGAAAGTGATGAGGACGCTCCTTCTGCTTTTCGGAGCAGGTCTGGTTGCCCTCTTCCACCCGATCGTCTTTCTTCTGGGTGGCATCGTCTTGTGGACGGCCTGGAAGATGGCGCACAGCCATGACGAAGACCTGAAGCCTGAGGAAAACGCGGTGGTTCGCAAGTTCGAACACAACCGCTGGCTGCCGATCTACACGGGCGATCACGGCGGCAGGTTTTTCGTCCGGGAAAAAGACAAGGACGGCAATCTGCGTCTGATGGCGACGATGCTCATGGTGGCACTGGTCGCTATCGAAGTCTTCGACGTGCTCTTCGCTTTCGATTCGATTCCAGCCGTGCTCGCCGTCACGACTCATCCGTTCGTGGCAGTGGCCAGCAATGTCTGCGCCATCCTCGGACTGCGGGCGTACTTCTTTTTCCTGGAGCGAATCATGCCGATGTTCCGCTATCTGGAAAAGGGCGTGGTGATCGTGCTGACGCTCTTCGGGCTGAAGATGCTTTTGCCCTTGATACCGATCAGCATCGGACTGTTGCACACCGCTGTGCCCAGCCTGGCGCTTCCCGCCTGGACTGAAGCACAGTTCGAAGTGCCGACGGCTCTTTCGCTGGCAGTTGTGGTCGGCATCCTGGTGGTGTCGGTGCTGCTGTCAGTGGTTTTGCCCAACAAGGCCGAACCAACGCCGGAAGCCCAGTAGGCTGTGACCGGATGGAGGACAAGGAGACTCAGTTTGCGCCAGCGTGCCGGCTGAGTCTCCCTCTTCTTGCAGGCGCGACGAAACCTATCGATCTCGCTGCCTCACTCAATAGATTGTGGCAGCGACATGGGCAGGGATTCGTTCTGGTCGTAAGGATTGGGGACGAATCGGCGCCGGTCTGTGAGGCTATCCTCAGGCGTGCGTGCTACGCGCAAATGAGGTAAAAAGCTTTACTACACCGCGCGCGGTTGCTCAGTGCGGCACTCGACAAAGCAAAGGCTAACTCGATGCGCCGTGAAGTTTCGCCAACGTAATGAAGGAGATGAGACAAATGGGTATCGTATTTTTTGTGCTGACTCTCGCCGGCTTGGTTTCGGCCCGCCAACGCATCGCCAAACTGCTGCAACACGTCCGTCCGGCTCTGTCCGACAAGATCGGCTACTACAGCTGGATCGCCACCGCCGTCATCGCCGTGATCTTCGCGGCCTATGACTACGGTGTCAACCTCGGCGTGTTCGACAGTATCCTCGGTGTCATCACTGTCATCCTGGTACTGGGCGTGGTGCTCCACGCCGTGCAGTGGGTGCACGCGCACTACAAGAGTTCAGCCACGAAATAGTCTTATCTGCACTGTGCGCTGAGGGGTCTCAAGCCCCTCAGCGGCTCTTTCAACGCAGATGTCCGCGATAGTCTGAATCAACATGTTTATGCTTTGCAGCTGCTGTCCGAAATGGACTAGTAGCTAGAAAGAAAGGTAACTGTGGACACTAAGCAATTGCTCACGGCGCTGGTTGCCCTCTTGAGCGCATTCAAAACAAACGTCGACGCCAAGCCCCTCATTGAATGGCTCAACGAGCGATCTCCGCAAGAGCTTGAGACGCTCCTGCAAAGAATTTCCATAAGGACGTTTTGCGGCGCGCTGGCATGGATGTCCAATGCGGACATAGCGGTATTAGCAGCAGAACTCAAGAAGGCTTACGAGCTCTCATCACGCGCTTTCAATGAATGCACACAGTCCGGTCAAGTTGAACTGCTTCGCAGTAGAACCTCCGTGCTTGAGCACTGGAAGATGCTCTCGTTCGGGTTTTCTTCACAAGCATCTGAGTGAAAAGCAAACTCGCCACTCACACTCGATTGGGCATGCCAAACGGTTTCACTTCCGTTCGGCATTTCCAATTGAAAACATATGCAGTAATGCTTATGGCGGTTTTTACTATGCACCATAGTTGCACTTCACATGCGCAT
>CAZHEZ010000088.1:0-28945 GCA_964531315.1 uncultured Candidatus Obscuribacterales bacterium
AAAGGTCTTTTCACCGCCTTTCTTGAAAATGCCGCACTTTCTCGTCCGCGCCAACAAGCGGATTTCTGGGCGGCTTCGAACCGTCAGTTTGCGCGCGTCAGTCAAAAAAGCGGCAGTGGCTCGGGCGCGAACGCTCCCACCTTTTATCGAGCTTCTGAAGCGCCGAACTACTTCACTCGTCAGTTTCTTTCTCCGGACGGACACCTTGTCGCTGAAGTAGTGGCCAAGGATGCGCCACACAGAATCAACGGAGCCCAGGCGGTGTACGACATTGTCCAGCTGGCAACGGGACTGCCCTTGCCTCCATCTTCTTTCGATGCAAGAGCGATGTCCTTTGAGTTTTTGCTGGATTCCATCAAGCGTCACGCCAAGATCAATCATCAGCAGTCTATGAGAATTTCGGCCTGAGTTTGATGATGATTTGATTGCTGCCCGGTTTGAATGAACATAGTTTCAATCATCGGTGAATTGAGACGAATTATAGAATGTGCGTGTCTGCTCAGATGGAAGTCTCTTAGCGCCAAACTTCAGTCTTGGAGCGCAGTCGACAGCAATAGAAGCAGAATTGGTTCAATGCGGAAAAGGAAATGCTCTTTTGCAAAAGCAAAGGAGCATTTTCATCACGCACATCTTGAGAATGCTTTTTGAATTCTCAGCGAAATGAGCCGGAAATAGGGGTGTAATCGGCCCGGTCTGAAAGGTGTACTCTCTGCGCTGCTGCTGCTGTTGTTGCCGGCAATGCGCTGAAGCTGCAGCAAGGACAACCTCCGTCCCCGATCAGAGGAGCCTGAGTGGTTTTATCTCCTAGACAGTCAAAGATTCCAGCTAAGAAGCGCCACAGTAAGTAGGTGGCAGTAGCTGCAAAAATTGCAGCGATGCACAGGTAGAATGGCAAAAGCATGATTTACCTCATAGCCTATAGAAGTGATAGGGTGCAGACTCCCCTGGTCTTGCACCATAAGGGAGCCGCTGTAGAGATTCCAATTCTTGAGGCTGGAGAGCCACTAAACGCGGTGCAGAAGACGCCGCTTCGATTGGCTTGATTGTTCACCTGCTGCAGCAAAATTGTCGTCAAACTGGGCTGCGAGAACTACGTAGTGGCAGGCAAAAAGCGCAAATTGGCAGCCGTGAATTGCCGTTTGACGCAAATTTGATGTTTGTCCTTCTAAGATGCCGACAGCAGAATTCCTCTTTTGCATCTTTACTATCAAGGTCAATTAAATGAGCGCAAAGGTTCATGCCGATACGCACGCGTCCGGCACGCGAATTACTGATGGACAAAATCTAGGAACCGTTCAGCACGACCACGGTCAACATCTCAATTTGAGAGAGCTGTATGGCACTTTACCCGAGTCGTCTCCCTATCGGCATGTGCGGGGAGTTGATGAGGAGGCCCAGTCGGTCAAGTTTCCCAATCCGTTTAAGGGCTCATTTTCTGAGGCTTCCGCATATTTGGGCAGCCGCGGCGCGCCGGGTCAAAATTCCGAATTGCAAGAAGGAGATAAACGGGCAGATCACGCAAAGGGAATAGGAGGAGAGCGTGAGAAACTGCTTTCCTCAACGGAGCAGAAGGTCGAAGGGATTTTGAAAAGCAATCCGCACGATTTTCGCGGCGTATTTAGTGAATTGGACAAATTGCAGCAGAAGGACGGCAAAAACATTGAAGGTGACTTGAAACATCTCAATGACCACCTCCATGAAAGCGGGCTTCTGAAAGGGCTGTCCATAATCGGAGATGACCGGGAAGGTGGGCATGGCTGGGCGGTCGTTGCCGAAGATAAGGCCAATAAAGAACGTTATGGTCATAGAGATGGGACCATGGTCAGCACCAGCCATGAAGCACATGAATCGCAGTCATTGGAGCATCATTATCACAGCATGCATTACCGTCGCGGTCATTATAACGGCTGGCATCAGTCGGTTGAAGGAGGTGGCGGCGCTCACGGCGGCTTTGACGGAAATGCAGTCGGTGGGCATGTTCCTCCGGGCGCGCGCCGGGAGCTGATCGAGAAAGCATTACAGCTGGCCGGAGTGCCCGTCTCTGAGCAAAATATCTCTGCGGTCAACAAGATCGTCATGAGAGAAAGCGGCTGGAATCCAAACATTACTAATCACTGGGATTCAAACGCCAAAGCCGGTCACCCATCTACAGGGTTGATGCAGACTATCCCTTCAACTTTCAAGTCCTTCGCTTTGCCGGGTATGAACAATAACATTCACGATCCGCTTTCCAATCTGGTGGCGGGAATTCGGTATGCCGAACATAGATACGGGCGTCACGGCGTCTCAGGCGTGGCGCGCGTCGCCAGCCGTCCGGGTGGCTACTGAGCTTCTCGCCTGGGCCGGCTCGTCTTTTCTTGAGAGAAGCAGGCGGCAAAAAGTGATGAAATGTGTTGAGGAGCTGATCGCTAAATCAGCCCCCCTATCTTCCCCGTCAAAAGACCTGTCTTAGCGCCAGTTGTAGTACTGGCTTCTGGAATTATTTCGGTCGATCTGGTTACCGATGCGGTTGCC
Organism: uncultured Candidatus Obscuribacterales bacterium; assembly: GCA_964531315.1. Taxonomy (GTDB): domain Bacteria; phylum Cyanobacteriota; class Vampirovibrionia; order Obscuribacterales; family Obscuribacteraceae; genus QKMZ01. Next base: position 2,515 of record CAZHEZ010000088.1, read on the forward strand.
GATCAATCCTCCGGCAAGGACGCCGAACAAAGTATTGTCGCCGCGTCTGCCGCCGCTGTTGTGTCCAACTACGCCGCCGATGACGCTGCCGATAATGGTGCCGGCAACTTCGCCGTCCTGGTTGTAGTCGCCGCTGTTGTAAGGACGTCCGTAACCATTGTCGTATCCGGGATCTCTTCTAACAATGCGCGGTGGATGGCATTCGCGGTCAACGTAGGGTCCACGATATTGGATTTGTGGATCGTAATCGCGATCACTGATCGGCCCGCGCTGTTGAAAGCGTGGATCGCAGTCACGATCACTGATCGGTCCGCGCTGTTGAATGCGTGGATCGCAGTCAGGATCGGGGCGATGAACGGGCTGCCTCGGTCCCTGTCCGTAGCAATCCGGAATTGGAATTGAACCTTGCGGATAACGACCGGCATTAATGTCGATGTCTATATCTATGTCTACGCCACCGCGTCCGCGACCCTGGTTTTGTCCGTAACGCGGGTCATAGTCGCGATTGCCGGTATTGCCCCGACCCCAATTGCCACGCTCTCTTGGGTCGATCATTCGGCCACGATCTCTCGGGTCGCAATCGTCGTCATCTCTTCTGCCCTGCCCATGGTATCCGCGGTCGTCTTGAATGCGTCCGACATGAATCTGGTGATTGTGATCGCTGACAAAGACATCACCGTTGCGTGTAATGGTCAGATCGTCTCCGCGTCCATTTTGTTCGCGTCGATTGATGTCTTGAACAAGATTCGAGAAGCCATTTCGGTCATGGCTGTACAGCTCTTGCAGGTAATGGGCAACACCCCGGCCATTATCATGGCAGTCGAGGTCCTGCGCCATTTGCTGGGCCAACCTATCCTGGCCATGGCCATTATTGCAATCAAATGAACTCACGGTTATGTCCTCAGCGGCGAAGGGGAGTGCCTGCGTGAATGCTATGTAATCGGAAAAGTGTGACACGAGTGTGACTTAAAACCTGAAACACCTCACAGGCATGGGAAAAACACGTATGGAGGCGGGGCGTCTCGAAGGGCGCCAGATACAGTTTGATCTAAAGCTTTAGGAGAGCGTAGTACTTAAGCTTTAAGCTCGGGCTCTATCTACTTCAGCATGTCCGAAGCAAAGGGAGCCGCATCGAGGTTCGCATGTGTGCCGGCTTTTGCGGCAGCAGTTTCTTTTTTGAACAGATCCAATTTGCCCAGGCGCTTGTAGATTTCCGCCTTGCTCTTATGAAGATGTTCGTGACCGTCCTTGGAGTCATTGCCTTCAGGATCCATCTTTAAATCCATGTCGTAGTCAGCCAGCGCTTTTGCATATTGATTCAAGGCCAGATAGGCATCTCCTCTTTTCTCATATATAGAGGCTCGTCTGCGGGCTGTGACTAATGCTCTGTCGAAATCCTTCAGCGCCAGAGAAGGCTTGTTTGTGCTCATATAACAGGTCGCCCGGCGCAAATAGAGCCCATCGGAAGGAGAAACCTTGATGACAGCACCGTAGTCGGCAATTGCTTCTGGAAAGCGGTGCAGAGATTGATAGAGGTCACCACGACAGCGCGCTGCGGTTTGGTTGAACGGCTGATCGAGCTTGTAGGCTGTGGTGAAGTCAGTCAGAGCTTTATCCATTTTGCCGAACTCTTCCCATACCCGCGCGCGTCCTATATAAGCGTAGGCGCACTTTGGATCGATTTTGATCGCCTGGGTATACAGATCCAATGCTTTTTCAATCTCGTCACGTTCTCTGAAATAGTCCGCTTTTCTTATTAGCGGTGCCGCCGCAGGAGCCAAAGACATTCCACCGGCGCGCCTTTGCACCATGGGCGGATTTAAGTTTTTGGCGCTGGCTGCGTCGAACCAAAAAGCAATCGGAGCCTTGATAGCAAATAAGCAGATGCAGCTGGCAGCAAAAATGCTTTGCCTGCCGACGCATTTTTTCAAAACTTCTTTGAGCGCCAAGCTCTACCCCTCCGCATTTTCTAAATAGTACAAGTAAAAAAGGTCTGAACGAGAGAGGATAGTTTCATGCCTGAGGGTTTTATTCGTGCTTATACTATAACATGTCGCAAAGAGCAACAAAAAACAAAAACAAGCCGGCCAACAGCGCAAGTTAACGCCGCTGGTCCAGCTGTTTTTGTTTCATTGAAAAACCGCCGCATGCAAACGTGAGGGTTTAGCTCATGTCTGCATGAACGCGGATCTTTCATCGATGCTGTTTCTACCAGAGCTTCCACTTCTCAATCACGCGCTCCGGATAGTTCTCCAGGTCGCGGCGATTGACACCGTAGATGTAGTTGGTAGTAGTGATCGGCGACATGTAGCCGCCTCCGTTGCCGGTGCTGATCCAGACATAGGTCGTGGTTTCGTACGACCCAATCACATGACCAGCTTCACTCTGGTTGTCGCGCATAAACTGCAGGGCTTGACGCTGCTCGTTTGTGAGAGACAGAGTGGAAAGCGCAGCGCTCATCTCCGAGTCGGTGATGGTGCCGTCGTGGTCGGCATCGATTGCATCGAAGTGCTCGATCACGTATGAGCGAACCACCGGCGCGGTTTGGCGCGCATAAGCTGCGTAGCTGTGCCCGTTGATACAGGTATCGGCGGGAAGCCACATGGTGACAGCGAATGCTACGACGCCGCAGATGATGGCAGTCAGTCTGGGATTGTCGAACTCCATGTCGCCAATCATGTAGCCCATCCCGGCGCATACTGCGCCAGCGACCAGACCGGCGATTATGCCCCAAATGAGCACCGAGGAGGCTCCCCCCGCAACTGCGCTGGCCGGCAACGCGCCGAGCAGAAAGCACAGTGCCAAAGTCGCCAGTGCCACTATTCCTAAAATAAATTTTCCCATGGAAGTGTTCCATAGTTTATGTTGAGATGCCGCATAGCCTCGCGCCAAGCGACACGCATCTTCTCGAGCTGTTAGAGCCCGAATATTGCGCCGAGGAACAACCCTATGAGCGCAGCGATGCCGATGTTTGTCAGGCTCGCTCCCATTACGAAAGCAATAAGCGCAAGTAGAATTGCGCCCACTGCTCCGACAAGGAGCGCACGCCTGGCGATAGTCTTGCCGTCTTCGCCCATGCCTCTCTTTTGCTGGATGACCGCGACGATCAATCCAGTGATAGAGAAAGGCAATCGGATCAAGTCGACCAGAAAGCGCATGAAAGAGACGAATGCCCACAGCAAGCCGATCAATGCGAAGAACGCGGCTATGCCTGCAAGCACCGATAAGAGAGTTGAAAACATATTGGACATCCTTCATTTGAGCCGCTGTGAGCAGCTAACTAGCGGCCGCTGTGGAAGGCATCGTCAGATGCCATCCATCGCGACCTGGTACTCGTGTCAGCCGATGCTGCAGCTATTGGGCGGCACCAGCTCTTCGGCGCGTTTACGATATTGATCCGCACGCGCTTTAGTGATCTCGGCCAAGGTGTTCCACAGGTAGCCGGACCTGGGCGTGTTGTCGCCGAGAAGCGCAAAGCAGTCCCTGACGGTGGCTTCCGCTTCGTCCAGGCGACCGAGCGCCAGATAGCAGCCGGCCACATGATTGAAGGGGTTGTAGCTGTCTTCGTCGAACTTGCCCTTCGCCTTTTCCATCTCCAGCCCGCGCAGGTTGCGAGCCAGCGATGTTTCGTAGTCGCCGATCCGGAAGTAGAGCGAGCCCAGATTGGTGAGGTTGCCACCGAGCGCGTCGGTATTGCCGTTTTCCTCCCAGACCTTGATCGCTTTCTCGTACCAGGCGGCTGCGTCCAATCCATTCTGCTTGCGTTTAGCCTTATTGCGGGCGCGGGAAAACAGAACGAGAAAGGCCATGTCGAGATAGGCTTGCGCCATGTTCTCGTTGGCCGGCCGGAGTTTTTCCAGCATGGTGATGGCGACGGTCAAGTGCCGTTTGGCCAGACCGTTTTTGTTCGCTTTGCTGAACTGCTCGGCCTTGGCCAGCTCTTCGTTTGCATCCTTGCAATTGCGGCAAGTGCAAACGTCGGCATGATTGCGGCGCGGCAGGGGAGCGGGACCAACCACCTGGAATCCAGGAGCCAGAGCGACCCCATCGGGGATGTGGAAGCCCCAGACGAGCGCTATGCCCTTGTACTGATTGCTCGGCTGCGGAATCTTTTCGAGCGCGGACCAGTGACTGACCCAGACACTGAGATGGTTCTCTTTATCCGGGATTATGTCGGCCCTGACGATGCATGTTTCCGCATTCACATACAGACGTCTGAATTCTTCGACCTTCGCTTGGAAGTCGTTGTGCGAATCTTGAGACATGTTTGTGTCCCCTACAAGTTGTTCGTCGGAAAGCAGGTTGTGCACCTGCTTTTGTTTAAGTGCGATACGTCGTACTGAGGGAAGCTTCAACGCTGCGCCCGTTGTGACACATCGCCCGGAATGCTGTGATCAGCAGACCGGCGGAAGCAACCCCAATCAGTGTCAGATTGATGGTCTGAGAAACCTCCAGCCGGTTTTTCATGATGGCGGTCAAGAGAACAACCGCGACATATCCGATCGCGGAGACCAGCGCCCATCTCTTGCGGACGCTTTCCAGTTTCCAGAACTGCGTTTTCTCCAGGCGCGGTGAGGCTGTCCAGGCTTTCTCCACCTTCAGGCAGTAGTCCCAGAAGAAGAACGCGGCGCCGAATGAAACTGCAGCGTTGAGCATCGCTACGATGGTTAGAAAGGTAGCCATAGCTTGTTTCCTTTTGTTTGCCCGGTTGCCGGAGATCAGGCGATGCTGCAGCTGTTCGGCGGCACCAACACTTCGGCCCGTTTTCGGTATTGCTCCGCACGCGCCTGCGTTATGTTCGCCAGAGTATTCCACAGATAGCCGGACATCGGCGTGCTGTCGCCGCAATGCCCGAAGCCATCACGAATGGTGGCTTCCGCTTCGTCCAGGCGACCGAGGGCCAGGTAGCAGCCGGCCACGTGGTTCCAGGGCGAGACGCTCTTTTCGCCTGCGCTGGTCCTTTCCATATCCAGTCCGCGCAGCTCTCGAATGAGAGCGGTTTGGTAGTCACCGATACGGTAGTAGAAGGAGCCCAGGTTGGTGAGATTGCCCCGCAGCTCGCGGACATTGCCAATGCCCTCGAGAACCGTGATTGCTTTCTCGTACCACGCGATCGCTTCCAGGTCGAGCTGGCGGCGTTCGCCCTTTTTGCGTGCCGGCTTGAGCGACAGGATGTCGCACATCTGGTGATATGCGTCAGCCATGTCCTTGTTGAGCGGCCGGATTACTTCCAGAAGGGCGATCGCTTTGAGCGTGTAGCGGCCTGCCATTCCATATTTGTCGACTGCCAAATACGCCTTGGCCTTCTCCAGCGCCTGATTGGCTGCCTGGCACTTGGCGCATTTGCATGAGTCGGCGTGATTGCGGCGGATGGGCGGACCCGGCTCGTCGGCATTGACGAAGATGCCGCCGCCTACGAAGGGCATCTCCTCGGGAATGTGAAATCCCCAGGTAAGAGCGATGCCTTCATAGTTGTTGAAGTCGGGCACCTTTTGCATGGCGCCCCAATCGCTCACCCAGACGGAGAGCTTGGGCGGATTTTCCGAGGTGAGATCGGCTTTGACGATTCCGGTCTTCTCGTTGACATATAGACGAGTGAACTCGGCGACCTTGGCTTTGAGGTCGACTTCCGAAGATTGAGACATTTTCGTGTCTCCTTAGTTCGGGATTGCCTAGAGACAGGAGGCGGGCACCGTGCGCGCCTCCTCTCTGGTCACTTAGAAGGGCGGCCGGTTCGGATTGTCTCTGTTGAAAGACGCTTCCATGCTGCGACCGTTGTGGACCATCGCTCGCATGCCGACAATCAAGATGCCCGCCGACGCGATGCCGACGAGGGTCAGATTGAACGATTGCGAACCTTCCAGCCCGTTCTTGAGAATGATCGAAAGGCCCATTGCTACCGCATATGCGATGATGGAAACCAGCGCATAGCGAGTGCGCTTGCTTTCCAACTTCCAGCGGGCTTCCCTTTCCATCGGCACTTCGCTAGCCCATGAGTTCTCCCGCTTTTTGCAGAGTCCCCAGAAGATAAACGCGGCCGTAAGCGACGTTGCGGCGAAGAACATCGCAACAACGCTGAGCAGTGTTGCCAAAATTGTCATTGTTTTGATTCCTTATTGTTCTCCGGCGAAGCGGCAAAAGAAAGGGGTCGTCGGGTCATCAAATCAATCCGATTGACCCGACAACCCCTCCAGTACGTAAGTCGAAGACCTGTCGGTCCTCGATCCACCTACGGTTAATCGTTTGCTTACTTACCGGCGATCATCATGGAGCCGATCTTGAGCGTCGGCGATGCGACCGAGGAGCGGAACTCCAGGTCATCACCGATGGCTTCTATCGACTTGAGCATCTCCAGCACGTTGCCGGCGATGGTGATTTCCTGAACCGGCTGCGCCAGTTCGCCGTTTTCGATCCAGATGCCGGAGGCACCGCGCGAATAATCGCCGGTGACGCCGTTGAAGCCGGGGCCCGACACATGCGTCAGGTACAACCCGTTTTTCACCGAGGCGATGATCTCCTCAGGAGTCTTCGTGCCAGGCTTGATGTACAGATTGGACTGGCTGCCGCCGTTGGGCTTGACGCCCAGTTTGCGTGCCGAGTAGCTGTCCAGGAAGTAGCTGGCCAACTTGCCGTTGTCGACGATGGTGCGCTGCCGGCTGGCCTGTCCTTCGCCGTTGAAGGGGCGAGAGCCGAGACCGCCGGGGATGAGCCCGTCATCGATGATGGTCAATTCCGGACACGCCACTTGCTCGCCCAGTCTGTCGACGAGGAAGGAGGTGCGGCGATAGATCGATGCACCGTGGGCGACACCAGCGAATTGACCGAGCAATTGCGCGGCCATGACCGGATCAAACACCACAGGCACTTCCTGCGATTTTCCGGGCACGGCGCCCAGGCGGCGCAGAACCCGTCGGGCTGCTTCCGCACCGATGGAATCGGGGGTGCCCAATTTGGCCAACTTGCGGTTGGAGGCGAACCAGCCGTCCGTCTGCATGCTGTCGCCTTCTTGAGCGACAACCGAGCAGGACAGTGAGCAGCGGCTGCCATTGTAGCTGCCGGTGAATCCACGCGAATTGGCGTAGACCGTCAGTCCGAAGCTGTCCGAGAAGCTGGCGCCCTGCGAATTGGTGACGCGCGCATCGAAACTGCGAGCAGTGTCTTCACAGGACTTGGCCATGGAGATCTTGTCGGCGACGGACAATTTGGCAATTGCCGTATCAGTCAGATCGAGGTCAGGGACGAGCGACGCCAGGTCTTCCTTGTCGGGAAGTCCGGCGAACTCATCGGGCTGAGCGGCTTTGGCCAGAACAATGGTGCTGCGCACCAACTTGGTAAGGTTGCGTCGAGTAAAGTCCGACGTGCTGGCAGAGGTAACGACCTTGCCGACGAAAACGCGCAGGCTGAGCGAACGCCCTTGCGCTGCGGTTTCCAACTTTTCCACCTCGCCCAGGCGCACGGTCGTGTCGACCGAGGTCCAGGTGCTGATGGAAACATCCGAATCACTTGCACCCATGCGGCTGGCTTCGCCGATGATGAATTGGGCAAGCGCTTCCAAACGAGCTTTTTCGTTTTTCATGACTTGTCCTCCTCTTAACGGCTGGTGCCGCCGACGGTGACACCGTCGATGCGGATTGTGGGCATTCCAACGCCGACCGGAACGCTCTGACCTCGTTTGCCGCAAGTGCCCGTGCCCTCATCCAGCGCCATGTCGTTTCCGACCATGGCCACGTGATGGAGAGACTTCGGACCATTGCCGATCAAGGTCGCGCCTTTGACCGCCTTCGTCAATTTGCCGTCCTCGATAAGGATGGCCGACGTGGCGGAGAAAGTGTAGTCGCCGTTCGTAATATCCACTTGTCCGCCGCCAAACGTAACGGCATAGAGCCCACGTTTGACGGACTTGATGATTTCCTCGGGAGTGGACTGGCCGCCCGCGAGGTAGGTGTTGGTCATGCGCGGCATGGGCACATGGCGGTAGCTCTCACGGCGACCGTTGCCGGTGGAACCGTGGCGCATCAACCCGCCGTTGGTCCTGTCTTGCAGATAACCCTTGAGCACGCCCTTTTCGATAAGGACGGTGTTGCTGGTGGGCACACCTTCATCATCGATATTGAGCGAGCCGCGACGACCGGGAACCGTGCCGTCGTCGATGATGGTGCAGAGATCGGAGGCCACTTTCTGGCCGATCATCTTGGAGAACGCTGACGTTCCCTTGCGGTTGAAGTCGCCCTCCAGACCGTGTCCGACCGCCTCATGGATGAGGACGCCGGGCCAGCCATTACCGAGCACGACGGTCATTTCGCCCGCCGGTGCCGGAACCGCAGACAGAAGGCCGATGGCTTCCTGAGCGGCTTTGTGAGCGTGTTTCTTCCAGCGCTCGTCTTCGAGGAAGAACTCGAAGTCGACGCGCCCACCGCCTGAGGATGAACCGGATTCTCGACGAGCGCCTTCTTCTGCCAGGCAGGTAACACCCAGCCTGACCAACGGGCGCCGGTCCAAAATCAAGTCACCGAGGGACGTGACGATAATCACCGTTTCTTCCTGAATGGACAGGCTGACGGTGGCATTCTTGATGCGCGGGTCGTACTTGCGGCATTCCTTGTCGATCATCATGAGCAGATCGACCTTCTCCTGCAGGGGCAGCCCAATCAGGATGCCTTCCAGAGGATAGAGGTTGTGCTGCTGGCGCTTCGGACCGACTTGCACCGGTTCGACTGCGTTGGCATGAAGAGCGATGGTGGCGGCGTTGCGCGCTGCCGCCGTCAGATTGCGGAAATTGACGTGATCGGTGTACGAATACCCGGTCTTGTCGCCGATGACGACACGGACGCCGGCACCTGAAACATCGCTTCGGGAAGGGTTTTTGAGGATGCCCTGATCGAAGACGAGTCCTTCGGTGGTGCCGACCTGGAAATAGATATCGCTGAAGGCGCCTTTGTCGCGGCTGCCGACGGCGACACCCAGCACTTTGTCGAGCTGAGCGGGAGTCAGTCCAAAGGTTTTGGCCAGGTACTGACTCGGTGTTATTACTTTATTCACGAAATGCTCCTAGACTGTTTATTTTAGCAGACGCAGACAAGACAGCCGGTGGGCAGCCTGTAGGCGGCGTGCTAGACCGCCCGGCGCATAGTAGTGGCGCCGGTGGTGCAGTGAAGTGATGGCAAAACAGGGGAGCCTGGTTAGCCCCCTCTGTTTTGCCACGCGATTTGCCCGCGGAATGAAGCCGCATAGGCAGGGAAGGGATCGATCCTCAGCTGTTACGATTTCCCGTTCAGCTTGTTTCTGAGCGCACGTCCAAATGACTGGCGCCGACCGGATTGCGGCACTCCTTTGAGCCAGCCGTTCCACCACATCCAGACGAGCAGACCGCCCATGATCACAGCCATCAGGGCGAGGGCAAACGGATAACCGTATGACCAGTCCAATTCAGGCATGTTGAAGTGCGACTTGTCGCCGTGGAAATTCATGCCGTAGATGCCGGCGATGAAAGTCGGTGGAATGAAGATGGTGGAGATGATCGTGAGCACGCGCAGAATCTCGTTCATGCGGCTGTTTTCACGGCTCATCTGCAGGTCCATCAAATCCGAGCACATGGTCTGATGGCTTTCCACCAGTTCGATGATGCGCAGAGCGTGGTCGTAGCAGTCGCGCAGGTAGAATCTCGTCTCGTTTTGCACGAGGTTGAGGTTGTCGCGTTGCAGCGCCGCCAGCGCGTCTCTGACCGGCCAGATGTTCTGGCGCAGCGCCCAGATGTCACGCTTGATGGCGTGAATGCGCACGGCCTGTGTCTGGTCGTGGCGGCCGAAGATCTCTTCTTCCAGGTCATTGAGTCTTTCGCCCAACACTTTCAGGATCGGGAAGAAACCGTCCACCACCATATCCACAATTGTGTACGCCAGATAATCGGTGGTGATTTTGGCCACCAATTCTGGGGTGGTGCCGCGCAGGCTCTCACGCAGCGGTTCCAGGCAGTCGCCGTTGTCCTTTTCTTGAAAGGTCAGGACGAAATTCTTACCGAAGAAGATGCTCAGTTGCTCCGAGTCGATCTTCTGGGCAAGAGAAACCATGCGCGTGACGATGAAGTGATACTTGGGGAAATGTTCCACCTTCGGCCTTTGGCGGGCGTGGGCGACATCCTCAAGAGAAAGGGCGTGCAACTCGAACATTTTGCCGATTTCGGCCAGGGTATCCCTGTCGACCGGTCCATCGAAGTCCACCCAGATCAAAGGCGCGGCGCCCAGCATCGGCCGAAGATCGGCTACCGGAACGTCTCGTATTTCCTTGATCTCTTGCGGACCAAAGGCAAATACATGCGCCGTATTTTTTGTACTGTTCAGAGTGTCAGTCATTATCGACTCCTCGAGTTGAGTCAGGCTGAAAGCCTGATTACAGAAGAGCGAAAAGACGGGAGCAACCGCCAGGCAGTTTGCTCCCGCCCCATGGTGCTCTCAGGCGGGGATCCACTTGAGGTCGGCGACCACCGACTGGCTCAGGTTAGCCACCTGAGCGTGCCAGTTGCCGCGGGCGAAGAGCAGGCGGCAGTCAGTCACTTCCGCTGGCAGCCGATCTTCGTCGGTGACCACGCGGAAGTAATGCTGCTGCAGAGCCGATGCCGTCCGATCGAAGATCGTGGGCACGGGCTTGCCGATGCGCTTGGCCAGGCGAGCCGGATGGTAGCGATTGCCGATCGAGAGATCGGGGGCAAAGGCTGCATCCAGGTCGTTTTCCCTCAAGTATGAGAAGGTGAGAAAGACCGTTCCGTCTAATGCGGAGTCTTGCGTCGTCAGCCCCTGGATGCGGAACTCCGCCTGCCGCCCGTTCAAAGTGCCGGCCTTTACAGGCTTGTCTTCGATGAGGACGATGGTGAGGTCTTGTTCGCGCAGTCCGTCCAGGATGCTCAGGACAACGCTTTCGAGGCTGCGCCCCGAATTGTCCGTGCTTCCTTTTTGGGGCTCGTCGTTCGTGTTCATTGGTTTTCTCCGTGCGTCCTGTGTTAGGACGAGCGCGCCGGCAGCAGCTGAGGGAATCCGTTCGATGACGGCGTCCTCAGGCTGCCGAGCGCATAGGCTTCACTATTGGCACTAAATGCGGTGCCGCTAAGTAAGGCTGCAAGTAATGCCTTGTGCTCAGGCGCAGATGCGCTTGAGGGCCTCCAGGTACTTGACGGCGCCGTCGGCGTTAAGTCCGATCGCTGCATAGCGCGGCTTGTCGGCCGAGACGGTCTCGATCTGCTTCATCTCCACCTTGCCCCAGTTGGGGATGTCCGCCTTGCTGGGCAGGCACGGCGCGGCGGTGATTTCCACAGGCACCACGTTGTAGATGGCATTGCGCAGCTCGGTATCGAGGCTGAACGCGGCCACCACGTCGTGGATGAAGATCAGCTCGTCCGGGTTCTTGTCCTGACGCGGCTTGACGGCGGCGTCATACCAGAGAGCATAGAGCAGGCAAAGCGCGCGCGTGCCCTTGTTGTCGGGCAGCGCTTCGCGCAATTTCTGCACGTTGAAGAAGCCGATTTCCTTGACGCGGGTGACTTCCGTCGGCATCAAGTAGACGGGGCAGTCAAGTCCGGTCAGGATGAAGTTGGACGCCAAAGGGTCGCAGGCGACGTTGAATTGCACGGCGCCGCGCGGCTTGTCGCCGAAGTCCATGAGCGACACATTGCCCCAGGTGGCGAACATGGCATGCACTTCCTTGAAGCGGGAGACCACTTCAGGATTGCGCTCGATCACCTGCTTGAGGCCGGTCATCGGTCCGCCGACGGCGACCAGGACCGAGCCCTCAGGCTGCGCGAGAATGAGCTTGACCAGCTCTTCTTGCGGCTCCAACTCGCTGTGCCGAATCGCCTGCAGCGGGTCGACGTCAGCGAACTTGTAGTATTCCGCGAAGTGGACCCAGTGGGGGACCAGCGTGCGCGGAGCGATGCCGCCGTCGTACACCCGGGTGACCGAGATGCCGAAGTTGCGCAGGAAGTTCTTGGCGCGCATGGCCGAGGCCTGCTGCGCCATGTTGGAACTCTCGTAGTCCCATTCCCAGTTCTTGTGCTCTTTGCTGGCGCCGAAGCGCACCGGCCTGCCGGTCAGGCAGACGGCGACATCCGCTTCGGGATTGAGCTTGCAGAGGGCCAGCAGTTGGACGAAGTTGTCGGGATCGGGCGCGTCGATGAACGCGAGGATGAGAGATTTCATGGTCTGATTTTCCTTTGCCGGGAGTTTTCTTTACCCGGACTAAAACTGAGGTGCGGCCGCTGCAACAAAGCAGCGGCTTCTGGTTACAGAGTCTGTCAATGCAACGCCTGCAGGACAGGGCTCTGCGTGCGATAGACGGGTGGCCACCCGTCTGAGACCTCATTCAAACCGGAAGAATGTTTCGACCTGAGGTCAAACCATCCTTCCGGCTGATCATCAGCGGCTTACTTGTAGTGCAGTTCGCCGTGGTTGAGCTTGGTGCCGTCGACGGTTTCCTCGCCTTCGACGACCGCTTCCACGTGACGAACGATTTCGGCGACCTGATTCTTGAGCTGCTCAGCCGACGCAAACGCGGCTTGCTGAGCCTCTTCTGCCGAGACGCCGGTGTTTTGAGCCAGCATCATGGTGGTGCCGATGAAGCAGGTGACCGTGGAACCTTCCAGGGGCTGCTCGATCATGTCCGGGGCCCGGAAACCCAGCTGAGTGGCGATGGTGCCGATCAGCCCACGGGCGATGTCGGCCTGTTGGACGACATAAGCCCGCGCGATACCGGAGAGCGAAGTGTGCGGCCAATCGCGGCTGCGCGCCTTGCCTTCGGTTTCATTGAGACGCGAAACCAGTGTGGACAGAATGCGTCTTGCCGAATCGATTTTTTCGACTTGTGTGTTCATGATTTGTCCTTGAAGAACTTAGAGAATCGGCAGGCAAGCCAATCCGCTTGCCTGCTTATCTCGAGGGTAGATTGATGTGGTGATTAAGCGCCCTGGTCGAGGCCCGCTTTTACCGCCGTCAGAAGTGCCGAGTGGTCGAAGGCCAGGGGATTGGCCAGAACCGCATCGAGGTCTTCGAAGCGTGCCGAGCCTGCCGTGGCGTCATCGCCTGCCGACACGTTGGCGAGCACTTCGGCCTCTTTGTCTTCGGGCACGATGTAGACGTAGCCGTGATCGATGACATGACCGCGATTGTCGCGAGTCGGCGACGATCGCACGTCGACGAGGTGAACATCAGCCTCATCGACTTCGTAGGTGTAGCGCGAGTGGCCGGGTTCGGCGTCGCGCCTGAAGAAGCATTCCTCCGTAACCTCGCGAGCCGCGCACTGGGGCAGGGTCTCGAGATGAGCATTGAGGAAGCCGCCGGGCAGGCTGTCCATGCCTTTGTGCGGGTTGCCGTCGCGCTTGATGACGAGCACCTTGCGCGATTTCTTCAGCACGACAGCAGTTGAGGTCGTGCAGTCCGCCTTGGCGTATGCATAGACCTTGAGCTGCTTGGCGCTGAGCAGTGCCGGCAGGGCGCCTGTCACTGTCATCTGGTAGCCCGCTTCATTGAGCTCCAGAAGTTTGCTTTGCATGAATGCAGTGGCGTTGATGGCGTCCACGACGATAATCGGGGAATAGCCTTTGGCGCGCAGGTCCGCACAGACGAAGACAAGCCGGTGAGGCGTAGCGCCACCGGAGACGAGCACATAGGCACCGTCTTCTACCGTAAGCGGGAAAGAGCGGAACTTGTTGCGCGCCTGGACAACGGCAAGACCGTTGCGTTTGGCTTCTTCGAGAAGCTTCTCGAAACCGGGTGCAGCAGCGGGACCGTCAATGACGAGAACAGCGAACTTCTTACCCAGTAGCCCGAACTGCAGGACGCCGAACAATCCCACCAGGGGGAATGCGACGAATGCCCACAGAGATCCGGGCGTGAGAATGCCGATTGCCAGCGCCACTACAAAGAGCAGCACCGAGCTGAACAGCATGTGAAATGGCTTCCGCCTTATTGCAGAAAAGCCGCCAAAATACATGCATCCCGCCGTTATGCCGGTGATTGCGCATGCCAGGGAGCCAAACATCGCTGAAGAGCGATCGTGCACCGCGGCGGCAATCAACAAGCTAAGAGCGATCGGGATTAGCAGTTGGAATTTTCGATTCATGTGATCTCCAATTCATGATGAGAACTCCTAGCCTTCACGCTCTGCCTCGCCAAGTTCCACTCCGACACCGTACCAATCACGCAATCGCGTGTCAGGCAGAGGTGTCAGTTTGATGATGTGTGGGACGTAAGGCGAAAAGAGGGGTTAACTAGGAGAAGAAACGGAACTTAAAGAGACTAGAGAATTTGGAAATCCCGAAACCATGATCGTTTTGATCATAAATAGAGATCTTGTTGGAAACCTCTCTAATGAAGCTGAGAGCCAGTTCTGATAGGTTCTCAAGACTCTTTAGCGAAGTTAGCGCTAGATCTTGGTTTTTGTAAAGTCCGCTTTCTACAGTCTTGGATCAAACTCATAAAAATCAAAAGCCTTAAGAAGTTTTTGCTTCTTCAGGCTCCCTTGCGCGGCCAAAACTATTGTCTTGATTAGACGATGCACACCTGCAATGAATCGAAGGGAAATGCCGCCGGATGTGTTGTTTGCATTTGTGCTTTGGCTTCCAGTGATTCGGCTACGTCGCAAACTTCGCTGGGCAATTCCCATGGCAGGCTGAGACCCGTCAGCTTTCCAATAATGGTGACTTTGGTCTCATAATGCGAGACCGCCTCCATGAGAATTTCCATAGTCAGCACACAATCCTTTTGCTGAGAGCGTTTTACGCATAGTAATAGGCGTCCTGCAAAAATTTTCGTTTGATATTTCCTGGCTTTGAGAGCTGTAAGACACATGGTCAGACTGTTATCGACGCTGAGATTTATCTTTTGAGTTTTGATCAGCATAGAGGCATCCTCGCCATATCAATTCGGTCTGGGGAAGTGAGTTCATCATAGGCAGGAGGTGGGCGCAAATACATGTGCACTTACGCAGACTTAGCGTGAAATCTGATTTGTTTTCTCTCAATTATGTTCTTGAGAAAGAGCCATAAGCGGCGGAAAAAACGACGAACGAATGCGGCTGCGAGTAACAGCTGGTTGTGACCTACAGCCGTTGTTCGTGTCGTTGGAGTGGGAAGTTGAGAACAATGTGATTATGTGCGTGACATTGATTTGCTTGAATGTGCAAACGCGCAAAATTTCAATGTGGAAAGAACTGTGGCTGGACCGCTTGATGCCGCCGAATTTGCAGCGTTTTTGCAGCCAGTTGCAGAGCCGGTTTTTGCCAAAAATGATCTGGCATTAATACTAAATGTGGTGCGTTTTTAGCGTTTTGATCGAGGCGGCTCGACCTCTCGCAAGTTCGGCCAGATCTTACTTTCGGGATAAATCCCTCTAATATCCTCTGGTAGATAGCGTTTTGAAACACTAGAACCTTATTGGCTGAGGCTCTGCTTCATCACGAAGGGATGTTAAGGGTAATTAGAAATAAAACATTAACGAGAACTGGAAGGCCTTGGTACGCAAGGATTAGATCTCTACTTTTCTTTTCTTGACCACGGCCCAGATCTTCTCTAACAGTATCCACGCCCGATAACACAGCGTATTTCCTGAGCACCCCGTGCCTGGATTTGATCCGCTTGTTCAAAGACATTGTTTCAGCTGTTGGTGTCATAACTCTGGAGCTCCTGGTCAAAACCTGTCGCAGTGCAGCTTGTACTGCTGTGGGCGAATCAACTCTTAAACCAAACACAGATTTCTCCGGCAGATTTTTACCTGTAGGAGGACGTCATCGCTTTCGACTGCGTCGAACCCGTGATGACCCTATCGCAATCTGTTTGTCATCTAAACACGACCGAGGTATCGGTCAGTAAATGAAGGACTATTGTCATGCCTGAACAAAATGAGCATGAGCAGCATCCATTGAGGGACAAGGAGAAGTGGAAGAAGATCGGCAATATGGCAATGTTCATTGCCGGCGCTGCATTCTTCCTCTTCTGGATCTTCAATGGACCAATGCGCCCTGATCCCACCAAGGTGTTGCACGGACACACCTGGGTCACCGTTCCGGCCCCACCGGAAACCATCATCACCTCTCCATTCCTCGACTGGATGGTACACACGGGCTTTCTCGCCCTGGCCATTCCCTTGCTTGGCTTCGCCTTCTTCAACCAGGTTCGCTGGAAGAAGCAACAGGATGCGAAGGAACTGGTGCAGCGCGAGGACCGCGCCGCCGACAACCGGCTGGCCGCGTCGCCTATCAATCAGCTTGGCGGACGTCGCAACGACGCCAAAAAGAAGCCGGACATCGAAGTGGAAGTGAACGGGAAGAAAATCAAAATTCCCGCCATGCGCTGCGACGTCGGCACGCTGATTCTGCCTGGTGACCGCCGTTTTGCCGACCTCAGCTTCGACAAGGTGATTGGCCAGCAGGAAGCGAAGTTCGAGATCAAGGAGTTTCTCGACTTCCTGCAGCATCCCGAGAAGTACGAGAAGCTGGAGTGCAAGGTGCCGCGCGGCGTGCTCATGCACGGTACGCACGGCGTCGGCAAGACCATGCTGGCTCGTACTCTGGCGGCTCTGTGCGGACTGCCCGTCATCGAAGTGGGTGGCTCCGAATTCGTCGAAATGTTCGTCGGCGTCGGTGCCAGCCGCATGCGCCTGCTCTTTGAGGACCTCGACAATCTCGTCAAAGTCTTCGGCGGCGCCATTCTCTTCATCGACGAATTCGACGCTGTCGCCCGCATCCGCGGCGGCTCTCACAGCCAGGAATCGGACACGACGCTCAACCAGCTCCTCAAGGAGATGGACGGCATCGTCGCCCGCCCGCATGTGTACACCTTCGCGGCCACCAACCGCAAGGACACCATCGACCCGGCGGCCATTCGTCCCGGTCGTTTCGACCGCGAAGTGCAGTTCTTCAACCCGACCCGCAAGGATCGAGAAGCGCTGCTCGGCATCTACCTGCCGGAGCGCTTGCGCGCCCCCGGGCTCGACCTGTCAGTGGCCGCTAAGGCTTGCCCCGGTGCTTCCGGTGCTCACTGCGCCAACATCGTCAACGAGGCAAAGATCCTGACGGTGCGCGCCAGGCTCGACAAAGTCACCCAGGACATCCTCGACGAGGCGGTTCTGAAAGTGATGATGGGTGCTCGCCGTGAAGGTCAGCGCCAGATTCTGACCCCGATGGAACTGGACACCGTCAAGGTGCACGAGGCCGGTCATGCGCTCGTCTACATGAAGCTTTCGGGTCGAGCACCCCTGCGCTTCACGATCATCCCTCGCGGTCAATCGGGCGGGCATGTCGCCTACTCGGACGACTACGAGACGCTGATCACCAAGGAGCACTGCAAGTTGCGCCTGGCTGTCCTCATGGGCGGTGCGGCTTCGACTGCAAAGCTTCGCGACGGGCAGGAAGACTCCGGCATCGGCATGGACATCCAGATGGCCACAGATCTGGCCATTCAGATGGTCACTCAATTCGGCATGTCCGCGTTGGGCAAGTTCAACCTGCAGTCGATGCAGAAAGCAGCGCTGGTCTCCGATCAGTTCCGCGATCGCGTCGCCAAGGCAGTTCAGGACCTCGTCGATGAAGGTGAGGCGACAGCCCGCCGCATCGTTGACGAAAACGTCGCCGATTTGCGCGACCTGGTCGGAGCCGTCGAGGAGCATGAAACGCTGCTCGAGCCGGACATGAAGCGCATCTTCAATCTCGACTATCCCGATCAGGCGGTCGACCCCGTCAAAAGGGTCACACTTGCAAAGGAAGGAGGTAACGGCAATGGCTAACGAACCCAAGGAAAGATTCCGATTCCAGTACGGTCCTCGGGACAATGGCCCGGCTACGCCTCCACCGTGGCATCAGCGCGTGCAGTTTTTCATGGGGATCATCCTCATGTTCGGCGCCGGCGCTGTCGGTGTCAACTACGAGTGGATTGGCGGCGTCTTCATGCGAGGACCCTGCGCTCTGCTCTGTGGTGTCGGACTGATGATTTGCATGGGCTTTGTCGGAGACGGCATGGATAAGGCGCGTGCGGATGGTGACTTCGACGAGCCGTACAATCACGACAAGTAGAATAATGTGCAAGTGCGAAAGCGCTTGTGACACGCCAAGGAGATGGACATCTTAGCCATCAACCTCCCGTGTTTTGGAAGCGGGCAATGCTGTCAGGGCCTTAAAACCCTGGCAGATTGCCCGCTCCCTTTTTGAACTGCTACTATTATTAAATATAGTATAATTGTTATCGGGTTTGAAATTGGGCATGCCCACTGGCTGACTAGCGCACTAGTTGCTGTTGCCCTCTTCGCTTTTTACAAATTTGAATCGATATTCCAGCCAGTCGTCCAGTTCTTCATCGAACTTGCGGATATAGTCGACATCGATTATGCCGCGTCTGAGCGCCTCCAGAACGATGCGAACGCGGCTGTTGTAGACTTCCATGCCGGCTGTTTCTTTGAGGTGGGCGTCAGAGCCTTTGAGCAGTTTTTGCGAGACGGTAAAAATGCGGTTCTGGGCGCCGCGCACGCTGATGTGCTGGCGCATGGCGATCGCTTTATCGGTAAGACCGAGCAAAAGGTCGATGAGAACGCCATATTCGCTTTCGTTCAGGCTCTCGTCTGGAATTTTCAGGGTCTGCTGAACATTGCGCACAATCGGGTCGATGTATGGATTGTCTTGAACAAGGACGGATGTCACCGCATACAAAAGTTTTTCATCGCTCTCCGTTTTCAATGCATACCCGTGTATCGCCTCATCGGGCACTATCTTGCCCAGTTCGCGAACAAAAGACTCACGATGAAATTGCGACCAGAAAAGAATTTTTGCCCTGGGGTCGATTTCCCAGATGCGCTGTGCTGCTTCGATGCCTGTCAATTCCGGCATGACGATGTCCATCACGGTCATGTCCGGGCGGTTTTGCTCGAATTTCGTGACGCCTTCCAAGCCATTCACTGCTTCGATGATTTCCACTGTGTCGACAGCTTGTTTGATTATCGAGGTCACGTGCTGGCGAAGGGCAAGAACATCGTCAACAATGAGCACTTTGTACATTAGCGCCGGTCCCTGAATACTTACCTGAGTCAACCATTGGATATTAGCACTGTCGGCTCGGGCATCGTTCGGGTGGGAAGTTGTCGACAGATCGGGAACAACTCCCAAAGGTGCGCGTTAAATAGAGGCGTTGATGACTGTTCGTCCGAGTCCATTAATTGGCAAGTTATTGCTGTTGCTCTTGCCTGTGCTTCTTATTGCCCCTCACGCGGATTGCAAGGAGAAGAGGCTAGATCCTGATGCCCAGGCTTTTCAGGCCGAAATGCACAAAGCTATGCTGGGCGATTCCTGGCCCAGATGCATCGACATCTGCAACGCTTATCTAATTAAGCATAAAAACGATGTGCTGGCCCGGTCGCTGAGGGGATTTTCTCTCATGGAATCCAATCACGATGTCCAGAGCATACCGGATTTAAGTGCCGCCATCGCCGGCGGTATGACTGACGTGCCTGCCGACTTGATCGAGGATCATACCAACAGCCTATTGTCCATGCGGGGATTCGCTCAAATGAGAGTGGGCCGGCTGCGTGAGGGTATTGCCGACATTGAGAAATCACTGAAAAGACCACAGCGTATGGTTTCAGCGTATTTTCAGGACCAGCTCGACTACCGCAATCTTGCCACCGCCTATCAAAAACTGGGAGACGTTTCCAAAGCCGCTCAATGCCGAGAAAAGAGCGATCAGTGTGAGAGAAACGTGGCTCGGGTCTTGCAGCCTTCCATAAAAAATGCAGACAGCGCCCGCGCCTGCGCCGCGAAATTTGCAAAAGAATGCGCAGGCTCGGCAAATAACAGCATTCCCTTCACCGCATTGACGGTTTACCTAATCTATTTGAAGAACTGGTCAGATGCTCTTAAAAGCGTGGACAAGGCGATTGCTCTGGAGCCTTATATGAGCAGAACGCACTTGATGCGCATTGAAATTTTGAAAAATCTCCACCGTGAGGCTGATGCCAGAGCAGAAGGGAAGCTGATCCTGAAGTTCGTCAAGCGACCCAGCGATAGCGCCATAACGGCAGGCGATAAAATGCTAATCTGTTCCAGACTGATTGAAATCTACAAACATTTCAATGATCTGGACGGACAGATTGATGTGCTTGAAACAGCGGCAGAAAGCGGCTCTGCTGGTGAGTCAATGTATTACGATCTGGGTCAGTGTTATGAAAAAAAACGACAATGGGCTAAAGCGGTGGAAACTTATGGAGATGCGCTGGAATACGCAGTCGACAATCAACCACTTGTCTTAGATGCTCGGGCCCGGGCTCGCAGAAATCTGGGGCAAGGCAAGCAAGCCGAGCAGGATGAGGCGGAGGCGAAGCGCTTGAGGCAAAAGAGCCGCAAGATTTGATGCCGTAGCCTATTAGTATGTGATTGACCGGTGCGAGGAGCAGGCAGACGCTGCCTGGGTATAATTGAGCAATTCATCCCTTAAGTCACAAGCGCCTCAGATCAATAAGTGAGCGATTCTCAAGATACGACACAAAAGGCCAATCATGCCTCTCCGGTTGACCCTTTTATGGAGGTATTTGAACCCGGGCAGATTGTCGGTGGAAAATATAAAATTGTCTCGCTTCTGGGAGTGGGCGGCATGGGCTGCGTTTATCGTGCCGAGCAGGTTTTTTTGCAACAAGAATGTGCGCTGAAAACATTGAACAGCCGCAAAGGCTCAGACATTTCAATGAGACGCTTTCAAATCGAGGCAAGAGCAGCATCATTACTCAATCATCCTAATCTCGTCAAAGTGTCCGATTTCGGTTTGCTGGACGATCAGAGCCCTTATCTGGTCATGGACTTCGTTGATGGAATCACACTTTCCGAGCACCTGAAAAATCATGGACAATTGACTGTTGATGAAGCGGCAGTTTATTTTGCCCAAGCCTGTCTGGGTTTGTCTTATGCGCACGATCAGGGTGTTGTTCATCGGGATATAAAACCAAGCAATCTGATGATTGCTCACAATCTTCCTTTTGCCACTGAAGGTTCTGTCAAGGTTGTCGATTTTGGCATCGCCAAGCTGACTTCCGCTGAAAATAATGAGTATCAGGCTCTCACAAGCACAGGAGAAATCTTCGGCAGTCCGCTTTACATGAGCCCTGAGCAGGCTTCCGGCTCGCCGGTCGATTATCGCTCCGATATTTACTCGCTTGGTTGTGTTTTGTTTGAGGCACTCACCGGCACCGCTCCGCAGGTGGGACAAAATGCCCTGGCCACGATGATGCTTCACCAGTCGGAGCCGGCTCCTACTCTAAAAGAGGCCTCGCTCGGCAAAGAATTTCCGCCCTCTCTCGAGCAACTTGTGGCTAAGATGCTGGCTAAATCACCAGCAGACAGATATCAAAATCTTGGCGTAGTGGCCAACGATCTCGCCCTCATATCGAAAGGCGTTATGCCTCAGGTGGTGCTCAAGAGCAGTCCCTCAAAAGCGGTTAAGACTGTCACCCTGACTCAAAAAAAATTCTATCTTCTTTTGCTTTCTGCCGCTATTGTCGGCGCAGCTCTGGCAGGTATTTCAGGATATTTGATCGGGCTGACAGATCGCGCCCCTAAGTTTAAGGTCGGGCCGATTAGCAATACAGCGGCAATGCCCAGGATTGAACAGTCCGGTAGGCAAACCAGTGTGGACAAGAAGGGTTCCCCAGATGAGGGTAGAGTGCTCCCAGAAAGTTTTGAGGATCCGGCAAATCGAATTATCTTCGGAGCGATAAAGCGAAAGAATGACTCTACGTGGAAGGGAGAATACTATAACAATCAAACGCTTTTGGAAAAAACTCCATTTAGCGATCGCACTACGACCAAGAAGATCTATCTAAAGCTTGGAGAACTGCTCAAGCAATTGAAGAGCGATCCCGGTCTCGACCAGTCCTTTGTCTTTCCTTTGCAAGAACGCCTGGTTAATTGCTGTTGCCGGCTCGGCAAGTTTAGTGAAGCGCAAATTCGCCTGCAAGAGTGCCTGAGGATTGCGCGTAGCCCTGAAGACGAACAACTTGTGGCGGCTGAGTACCTGTTGATAGCGCAATTGCAGTTACCCGGTGGTTACCCAAAGGAAGCTCTAGCTGCCTGGCTGCAAGCAGCAAGCATATTGGAAAAGATTTCGGCAAAAGAAGGAGCGGCTGCCGACACGGTTTTAAAGGCTCATTTGACGGCTGCCAATTGTTATCGCACAGCCGGCGGTTTTTGCAGAAGCAGGACGCAGGATTTTGACAAAGCTGTCGAGTATGACAGGAAAGCAAAACATCTGTTCGAGGCTTGTGGCAGAGTAAATGATTATAATTACGCCAGCACGTGTATGGGGCTGGGTGCCTCACTTTGCCGGAAGCAGCGCTATGAAGAAGCAAGACCTATTTTGCTAAAGGCATTGTCTATCTTCAAACGAATCTGCCCTCAGGACCCGAAGAATTATCGATTGCTCTCCAATGTTTATTCTGAATTGGGTGCTATTGAACTCGCCTCCGGCAATCGAGATACTGCACGCAAAAATTTTCTGGCGGCCCGAGAGGCGGTCCTGATGAGCGGTGCAAAGACGGCCATTGAAAAGAAATACGATGCAATTGCGCTGGACAATCTTGAGGCACAGTTGAAAGGTCTGGGAGATTAGCGATCCCAATTCGGGCTACATCGCTCACTTTTGATCGGCAATGCGGCTTTCCTGGGTGTGATTTACACTGACGTCCAGGGCCGTATCTTTCATTTCAATTTGCGGAATAATCAAAGGCAAAGAAACAGCTGCAGCGATTGATGCAAATTGCGGCGCACTCATACCGAATGGCGCAAGCGCGCGAGCCGGCTTTAGTTGGGTGGGAATTTCCAAAGACAGGTTCGGCAAAATGGCCAGGGCCGGAACTGGAAGTTGAGACTGCAATGTGCCCAGGAATTGTTTGAACGTGGCTTGCTTGAGCTCGATGTCCAGTTGGCTTGCGGTGACGATAGTGATGATATTTTCGGCGTCTTGATGGCGTTTGCGGTTCTGGCGGAATTCTTCGATGTCGCTGGCCACGGGCAATTCGATCTTCTGGCGACTTTGAATTTCGATGACGCGTTTGCCTTCGATAATGTTGTCTGTGAATTTACCGATGTTGAGATCGGCTATTAGCCAGGCAATGGCGCCGTCGCCGAAATGATCCTCGGCAATCGATACGAATGTTTCGCCCGGCGCGATGATCCAGATTGGACGGTACAAGGTAGCCGCAGAGCTCGATCCTGCACCTTCCTGCTGATCCTGCTCCACTTTCTTGAGTTTCTCTTCCGGTGCTGTTTCCTCTTTGCTCAATACCTGCTCGTGCACCCAACCGGTCGGTGCAGACAGGGCTTCTTGGATGTCTGAAGTCGACTTGGCCGGGCGGGGAGTGGCAGTGTCGTTGAGTTCGTTGCCGGATAAATAGGTCGCTGCAAAAGAGGTATCGGCCTTCTGTTCTTCGGCTCCCTGGCTGTACTGCTGAGGCACATTGACTTCGCCTCTGGATACCAGATCGGCCGCAGTATTTCGCAGTCCCGATACAGGCATCGGCTCGCGGGCGACAAATGATTTTGCCTGTTCGACCAGAGCGCCAAGCCGGCGATCCAGGCGGAATGGTCTGTCCACCTTTTGGGCCAATTCGTTGGGATTGGCGGGGAAGCGCTCTTCGCTGCGTCTTCTCGTCACACCGCCCAGCATGAGCATTGCGGCAATGGCGATATCGGCGCCGGGAATGCAGCGTTCGCCGCGCTGTTCGGTCATCTGAGCGGGGATCTTGGTGCTGATGTGAGTGTCGGAGCTGTCTGCAAGCGGCTGTTTGCTGGTGTTGAAGTTGATGAAGTTCGCACCGGCTACAGATGTCGACTTTGTAGATGCTTCGATTTGGGGTTGGTTTTGTCCAACGTGTTTGTCACTGCGCAGCCTGGTGACGCCGCCGGCAGCCAGAAGAATTGCCAGTTCTACACCGCTGATGTAGCGGACCGAATCGTTTTGCCCTTGATTCAGGTTGGCTCGCCTGGACGCTTCCACCGCCAGAGTCTGATCGTTAGATCTTCCTGGCGTGAAGGCTTTGGAGATGGTGTCGACGATTTGATTGAAAGGAGAAACCCTGGCAGTTTGGCTGGGATTGGCTGCACCAAGGGTATTGTCTGCGCGTCTGGTCTGGGTACTTTCGCCGCTGTTATGTGATTGAATCTGATCTGCGGCTCTTTGCTCCGGCATTCGTCTTGCCGCACCGGCTGCGATGATCATGCTGGCCAGGATGAATTCTCCGCCCACATAGCGATCACCGGTGCTTTTAACCGTCCCGGAAAGGAGGTGGTCTAAAGCAGGCGCGCGAGAAATATCGCCTTTCCCTTCCTTAATGTTGTTGAGCAATGCAACCATCGGCGATGGCGCTGCAGCTGCAGTCTTCTTGTCGCCGGCCAGAACATCGCCTGTATTGGCGCCGATCTTGCTTGTCAGAACTTTGACGTCGCCGCTGATTATATGCGCAGTGCCAGTACGCGCACCACTGTCGATTGTGCGACCATTCGTATAAGGAATGCTGAGATTGTCGGCGCCAGTTCTTATTACCGAAGCGGCGTTTCTGCGGTCGTTCATAATGCTCAATTCGGTGCCGGCAAGCATAGTTGTGGCGGCAATTCTGTCTTGCGGCTTGAGAGTCTGCACGAGGTCTTGAGTAGTCTTTCCGGTCAAAGGAGAAAGGCGCTGTGGCGTCACTGCTTCCAATTGCTGACCGACTTTGATCGGTGGTTGCACATCCGCTTGTCTTATTGAGGCAGTGGCGATTTCACCTTTCAGTTTTACAGCCTGTGGCATGTCCGTTTGTGCCCGGGTTTGTCCGCCGGCAGCAATTCTCTCCGTCTGTGCTCTCAGCTGGGCATCGCTTGTCAGTTTGTCGATTTGAGTTAAGGCGGGTCCGGTTTTGTTGAATTTGGCGGGCAAGTCTCCGTTCAAATTGGCGTCGGCGACAAATTTATTGCCGCCTGCGCCATTACTGGTGGTGGCAACAATCGGTTCTACTCGGCGCCCGCCCGTCTCGGCTTGTTGCGCTGGAATTTTGTTGGTGGCGGCTTCTGAGCTTTGCAGAGAGGCAAGCCGGTTAGCACCTGCTTCTGTGCGTTGCACCGGCTGTTCGAGTTTGATTTCTGTTGATCTTGCAACAGCCTGTGTGCGCAGCGGAGCTGCGAGCTGTTCTTGTCCGGAAATCTTCGTATCTAAGACAGTTCCGCCTACTTTTTGATCAAGAGGTGCGGTCAGTTTTGCAGGCGACATGAATTTATCTTGGTTGCCCTTTTCGCCAAGATCGGGCTGCTTTTGCAAAATATTTGAATTGGAAAGGTTGGCTGCAAATTGTGCTGGACCCGTCGATGGCGTGCCCTGCTTGAGGTCAGATTTTTCCAATTGTGGCTGGACAAAAGGACCAACCTTAGACTGAACGAGCGAGCCTCCTTTGGGCTCACCTATGGTTTCGAACTGCTGTTGCAGGGCTGATCCAAGCTTGGGCTGTACGGTCGGGGTGAATTTCTGGTCGGAGCTGAGCGGTATTTGTGTTTGCACAAAGTCCGAACCCTTGGGGATCGCAGAGCCGAATTTGGGCTCGCCTCCGCCCTGAGATAGCGCTTGTGCTAGCTCGTTAGTCTTTTGACCAACCGGAAGTTCGACCGTCTTTGCCGTCAGACCTCCAGGTGAAGTGCTGAGTTTCTCTAGTAAATTACCAGAGCCGGATGCGGCGCTGTTTTGCAGAGACTTCAGTGGCGATCCTTGAGACCAATCTCTACTGCCCTGGCCGGTCGCGACCAATTGTTTTTCCGGGCCGATTGAGACCAGTTTTGCCTCGGCAGCTTTGGTCAAGGGACTGAATTGACCGTCACTGACGGCAAAATTTTGGGCAGATATACCGAAGGCTTTCTGCTTTTGTCCTTCCATCGGTACTGCTGAACCAAATTGAGGAGTATCCAGTTTCGCTTGGCTGAACGATCCGCCGCTCTGTGCTGAGAAGGCGTCGCCAATCAAGGGTAATTTCTTCTCGCCGATTAAAGGTTCTGAAATCATTTTCTTGTCTGCGGAAATACCCACTCCGCCATCGGATTTGGTCAGAGGAGAATAGACATCAGCAGGATTTTTTTGCAAAACCGGCGATCCAACTTTCGGGTTAATGGCTGTGACCACAGCGTTGCCGAGAGGTTCATCAACGTTCGTACGGGCCAGTGAGCTGCCGGAGGGGCGTTTGCTTGCCTGGAATTCGATCTTGGGTTCGCCCTGGATTGATTCCGGCTCAGCCCCTTTGACTGGATAGTAAACGGGCTCATAGCCTAAAAGCTGGTCTTTCTTCTTGTCGGAAAGAAGGTCTACCGAGTTCCACGGCGAAACCTCAGGCTCGGTGATCAGCGCCTTTTGACCGTTTTTAAGACTAGTAATTTCGGCGCCAGAATCGGCGGCCGGGTCTTCAAA
>CAZHEZ010000089.1:0-28779 GCA_964531315.1 uncultured Candidatus Obscuribacterales bacterium
GTTTGCCCTCATGGGTAACGCCCAGCTCCAAAACGAACCACCACGCAGTTTGTTCTGTCAAATCGAATTCCATTGCTTCTTCAGGTTTTACAACTCGATAGGAGAATGTGTCCTCGATTTTCACTTTCCATTCGGTTTTGAGCAAACGGGGCAGCTCATTTTCAACAAAGTGGAGCCAGCGATAATCGTTGTCATCGGTCAAAATAAAACGCATTCTATTGCTCTCTGAATGCAAAGGCAAAGCCTCAAACCCCATGTCTTTAAGCCGCTGGGCCGCCTTTCTTTCGCTGACCAGGTCACGACGATAGACGACTGAATTCTCACCTTTCGCCTCTCGAAATTCTGAGTTCTTGTCGCGCAGATCAAATGTATGTCCGTCGTAGTCGAAGGAAAGGTCAACAACATTGATCGTCTTATTTGGCTCAAAACCTCGACGCCAATAGACTAACGCTTCATTGCCCATTGGATTAATGGACTTGAACGAAATCTGAGGCGTCGGCTCGTTTTTGACGATTTCCTCGTCGACCATGGGACAAGGTAAATCGATCTGCGGAGGCAGATTCAAATCTTTCAGCTGATTGTAAACCTTACCGGCAAAATTGGGCATCACCGGCGGTGCGATCAAAAGTTTGGCAATTGTTTCCACATCGACCGGCAAGTCAAAGAATCCCAGATGGTTCATCTGGGTATCGACATAGGCGGGGCAGGCGCTCATCAGCGGCACTATCGACTCTTTGTCTGCCACAACGGCTGGTACTTGCGAGCGATCTCTGCGGAAAACCCATTTCACCTTGCCTTCCACTCTTGGACCTTTGGTCAAAGGTGGATTTGAGGCGCTGCGAAAATACGATCGCCCGGTGGCCACAACCTTATCCAGCAGCATCTTCACCAGTTCGGGATCACCACCAAGAACATCACCAAGATAAGATGAGCTGAGAGCAGCCATTGCAAACTGGGCAATCGACTCATCATCCTTCGTGGCGCCCACTTCAGGCGAAAGATCTTCGAACGAACTTTCAACAACCTTCTGAAATCCGGCCGAATTTTTCTTGCCGACAAGATACGGGGTCATCACAATCGAGGGAATATTTCCAAAGCGCGATTTGTCGATGATATAGATGACTGACTCAGCCGAGATTTTCTCTTGCGCCTGAGCACCATGAGCACTGATGCTTTCTTTTATTTCGTCGACCCAGTGCTGCACGCTGCGAGGCAATTCGGTGGGACCACCCGATACAAACTCTGTAAATCCGTGGATAGAACCCGCCTCCAAAATGAGAGCGACGGCATGCTTGCAATAAGTGCCGACCGGACAACTGCATGATGTTGAATGAATGAAACCTTTTTCGTTTGTCGACACGCGCACTTGATAAGGCAAATCACGCGTGCCTTGCACAGACCCGCGAATAGTTCGTTGCTCGGAGTCTACAACTAGCTGTACGACCGCACCTTTGCTCTTGTATTCCAAGCCGCGGGCAAAAGTGCGTTGCCCAAAGATGTCCGCAATATGCGAACTGGAAAACGGCAAAGCGTGAACAGACGGAAAATCAGGCATATTATTGCCCCGTGCAACAACTAACTTCCGAAAGACCGACATTTTCCATCATACGGCAGTTGTGAATTTTTCACACTTAAAATTTTGCAGCCAAACTTTCAATAAAGAAAAAGTTGCAAGAAATTCCCGAGAAGATCTTGCAACTTTCCATTATTTTCTATTTCGAGCCGAGCAGCAAAAATGGCTTCTCTACTACTTTTCAAGCTCAATCATTTACATGTCGAGAGCCGGATGACGGCGATCGTAAATCAGATTTTCTTGTTGAAAGTGATCCGTTTTCTGAATCACGGTTGGTTGTTCAACTTTACGAACCGTTTTTACCGCGATCAAAGTCGACGGGCTGCGGCGAATTTGAGCAACGCGAGTGGTCTTATATACTGGTTTGTACGCAACTACCCGTTTGTAACCAACTACTTTTCTCTTCAGCGCAACCTGACGTCTATATGCAGGCCGCGAAGCTCGAAATGCAGTTCTCGTTTCCACAACCGGCTGGTTTACTACAGTTGTCGTAGTGCGATCTTCACTGATCGGAACCACCACTCTCTCATGGCGCTCCATAATGATCGGTTCACGAATCTGATGGGTGGCTCCATCCGCATCAGTGGTCTCCTTCACACGCTCATAGGCAGGCTCCATCCAGCTGCCCATGACAGTAGGTGGTCCTTGAGTAATATCTCTTTGAATAACGGTGTCGTCTGCCTGTGCGCGGAGCGGAATAGTGAAGGCAAAACCTATTGCCACTAAGGCCAAAACACTTCTTCTCATTCTTCCTTCCTCCGGGTTTTTCCAGAAGTAGGACGCAGGAGGAGTTCGGTAGTTCCCCTTTTCAGATTTGGACTGCGACCCAACCTAGCGAATTTCGTTGATTATGCCGCGAATCCCATTTTTCACTTTGCGAAATAATCGACCGGCCCCGGTGACAGCACGCACCGAATCACCAGCCGTCGAACGTCCGTATCCGGCATTGCCACTATAACTGGGTGGGCTGGCCACGGGCTCTGCGCGAGAGACGGGTGCTTCGGGCGGCGCCGCTACTGGGGCGCCAATGGTCGGATAGGGAACATTTCTGGACGAACCGACATTAGGATATGGCGCCGTCCTTGATGATCCAATCGTAGGATATGGAGCACGGGCGCCAGCCTGCGGATAATAGTCCTGAGCATAAGGATTTCTGTATTGTTTATGCTTGGGAGGTTTCTTCTTGGCCGGTAAAGTTTTCTTTTCAGCATGAGCATTACTGGCCGTGATTGCCTGCGGAATTGGGGAGGTCTTTGCTGCTTTGGCGGACGATGCATTCGGCGACTCGTTTTGCACTTTGACTGCAGTTCCTGCCGGCGGTGCCGTGGCGGGTCCACTCGGCTTAAAGGTTAGAAAGCCTGCAATTGCAAGCAGAACGGCCAGAGCAACACCACCCAGCGTGACTGATTTTTTGTTGACTACAATTGAGATGGTGTCTTCTTTTTTGTCCGCTACAAAACGAGGCGGGGAAACAGACTGCGAAGCTGCAGCTGTTGATGCAGGATTGCCGGTCGCAGCGGAAGAGTTATTGGCAGCGGCAGTCGAGGAGACCATGCCCGAAAAAGGACTGAGTGGAATGGTAATGGGAACTGCGTTAGAAACTATATTTGGCCCTTTATTTGGCGCGGTGTTTTGAGCGGTATTTTGAGTCGTGCTTTGTGCTAAATTGCCTCCCGTCGTGACGACTGTTTTCGCCACATCTTCCAATTGCACATTCAAGAATGATGGGGTGATTTGCAGCGCGCCAGTGTTTTCAGAAAGATCGCTAAGCCAATCGTCACCGGGCAGAGCGGCTTTGGCTGCCGGCTTCCCATCTTCGAGGCGCAAGGTATTGATCGAGCCGGTTTGTCTTTGCAGTGGTCGCATCTCATTGGCGACCAGCTGCAGATCAGCACGCAGATCACTCATAGTCTGATAGCGGTTCTCACGCTCCTTCTCCAGACATTTGAATATCACCGCTTCCAATTTGTCCGGAATTTCACAATCAGGACAAACATCCTTAAAACCGAGCGGCATCTCGCTTACCTGCTTGAACATTGTTTCAAGCGGGTCAGTAGTCGAAAAAATCGACTTGCCTGTGACGACACGATACATGACAGCGCCCAGTGAATAAATGTCGGCGCGCGCATCGAGCTTCATGCCTTTGCACTGCTCAGGGCTCATGTAGAGCGGACTGCCGAATACCTCTCCGGTTCTGGTCAGATTTTCGGCCTCGGGATTGGCAGGATTGAGAACCTTGGCGATGCCGAAATCGACCAGCTTCACGAAGTCCTTGCGACCTTCGAATTCAACCAGCATGATGTTGGACGGCTTCACATCGCGGTGAATAATATCCTTGGAATGAGCATGTGCAAGAGCGGAGCTCATCTGCAAAAACATATCGACGGCACGCGGCACTTCCACTCGCTTTTCCGAATCGAGAAGGGAAGCCAGATTGATGCCCTCCAGATAGTCCATGACCATGTACGGCTGACCCTGGTTGGAAACGCCAAAGTCATGTACATTCAGGATATTTGGATGGGAGAACGTGCTGGCGGCTTGTGCTTCCACCTTGAATCGTTTGAGAGCATCAGCATTGCCGACCATTTTGGTGTGCAGAATTTTGATCGCCACCGAACGCTGCATGAGCAGATGTTTGGCACGATAAACCATGCCCATGCCACCGCCGCCCAGCACTTCAGTAATCTGAAAACGATCGCAAAACAGACTGCCGACCATGGCGTCGCGCGGGATATCTAGAACAGTCAGGGCAATACCGTCTGTCGGACAGGTAGAAACATCACCTGCAAATTCTTTCTGGCAGATTAGACACGCCTTTTTCTGCGTCTCTCTTGATTGACCGCCATCGTCCATATTGATTGTCCGTAGTAATCAGTCGTACTTTCCATTTGTTGCTTTACGGGGGTTCCAGGTTTCAGATAATAAGACACAAAACCATCATGAAATGTTTCAAGCTTGGTCCAATTAGTTTGCTTACACGATTCATTTGTTTGGCCCACACCAATTTACTTGCCCAGCCGAGACAGAAAAATCAAAGACGACTGCGGCAAATTTTAACGATCCTAACTAATGCTTGTTCTTAGTGTCTCCGGCGACGTCGAAGCCGGGTCGAGATTCGACATTGCGCTTCATCTCCAGATCAAATGTCACACGCGGCAAATCGGCATTTTCAGGAAATTTCGGAATTTCGTACTGCTTCACCAGTTGGACGGCATTGAGCGCGCATTGTTTGAAATTTGTCTCGGCATCGACGTTGCGCGCCACGCTGTCGGCCGGTTGGAAATCCTCCACTTGCGCCGAAAGAGCTCGATCCTGACTGACAGTCACCCGCACGGTGGCCACACCAGGGCCGACATCAACACTCTGCCAGCGGGCATAAATCGCTCCGGCAACGCGGTGGTACCAGTCGTCCCAGGAGGGCGCCACTGTCGCATTCAGCGAAGGCAGCAGCAATGCATTAGCTTTGAGAGGCTCTTGCTGTGCGACAACCGGCTCGGCGAATTCGCCGCCGCCGGTCTTCAACCTGCCTGCTTCAGCCAGCAAGCCGGACGGATTTCCTACGGGGGCGGACCATTGACCGCCAAGCGTTTCTTTCTTATAACCGGGCACCATAATCGATACTTCATAGCCCGGAGCCCAGGTCACTACGCCTGCTCGCGTCTGCGTGTGGGAAAGGACACCACCTGGTGTGTAATCGGACACATTGCTTTTATTCTCAACCACTTTTTTGACTTCGTAGCCGGGAACATAAGACGTCACCCCGGCTTTGGAATTCGGGTCGCCTTGCATTTTGAACGGCGCCAGACTGCCAATCAACGGACCATTGCCACGCAGTCCCATGCCCGGTCCAAACATCTGGCAGGCAGAGGAAGATTGATCGGACGCTACCTTCGTCACTTCATAGCCGGGCACGTAAGAGGTGACGCCGCCGCGCGATTGCACTTGCCTGGACTCATAGCGGGGCGCAATCTCGGTGATGCCCTTGGTGGTTGTGCCGGGTGTGATTGAATAACTGGGGCCGAAATTCATAACGCCGTTTCTCGGCGTCAGCGTGTAGCTGGAAATGGGCGCAATCGGGTGAGTCTGCCAGCCGGCCGCTGCATTAAGCGGACTGCCCGGAGATCCAAATGGAGAAGGCGTGGCCTGACCAGGCAAAAAGTGCTGACTGCCGGCAAATTGATTGACTTGCCCGGCCATTGGCTGTTGACCGTTGACACCGCCCACCAGTCCGCGTCCCTTGTCAGATGCGGCAGGCAGAAGGATAAGAGAAGGATTCAAGGTGGCATCGTCTTTGATTGAGCCATTGAGCAGGCGGGTGGAGGCGCCTCCCGTAAGCACCTTTTGTTCGGCGCTTCCGGTGAGCATCTGTTGCTGAGCGCCACCTTGCAGCACCTGCTGCTCAGTTTGCCCCTTAACCTGTAAGGTGCCCTGTTGGACGTCACCCTGGAGAATCTGCTCAACCCTACTGCCAGTTAGCCCCTGCTGTTCTGCGCGTCCTTTGAGCGCCTCGTCAGCTGCCCAGACAGAGGTAACCTGCGCCGAGGCCAGGAGGATGCCGGAGGAAACAGCCGAGACTATCAAACGAGATTGTTTTTTTCGAATCTGCATGTGCGGCTATCTGAAAGGAGCAAGCGAGTTTATGAAACAGGCATAATCTCGTATTGCCACAATATCAAAACCGCAAACTTGGCTTCTCCGACAGGAAGACGGAAAAACCTGATTGCATGGGACTTTCGTGCCAAATGCCCAGCAAAAATCGCGTAATAAATCCTTCGTATTTCGAGGTTTATCGGCAATTTGAGCCTTTGGGCCCGTTGCTCGTCTCTAGCGCTTTCTGGTCGCAGCCAGGGCTTTTTTCTCTTTTTCGATCGCTCGTCTTCTGGCAGGCGCAGGCTTCGGCAGTTGCTTTCCTTCCTCAAGTTTCTGGGAAAGTTCAGAACCGTCGAACAGATCACCATCAGCTATGCTCTGGACGGATCCATGTCCTGCCAGACTGAAGCGTTCATTCAAATGACTGGCCAACCCCAAAGCGCGCAACACCTTCACCGTCTCATATGAAAAGTCAAACTCATTGGGCTTCATTCCGGCCCGAACACAAGCAGGAAAAGCGTGGTGATTGTTGTGCCATTCATCACCCCAAGAGAACAATGCCGCCCAGGGGATATTGGTGCTTGTGTCATTGGTAGCGAAGTTTCTGTAGCCCAGCTTCGGAATGTGAGAAATGATGTTGAAGATCAAAGGCAGATTGAAGTAGGCGACACCCATCACAATGCTGGCCAGCGTTATAGGCCAACCGAAGCAAGCGAACAACGCCACTCGAAATAAGATATTAAGAACTACATTCAACGTGTAGTGAACACTATAGTGCTTGTCGCGCTGTTCCAAAAATCTGTAGACCGGGTCCTTGAGCAGATCAGGACACATCACTTCCGGCGTCATGTAATCCGGATAGTTAAAGGTTCGGTAGGTGAAATAGGCCCGCACCATGCCGCCGCTTGGCGCATGAGGATCAAGAGGTGTATCGGAGTATTTGTGATGAGCGCGATGCATCGCCACCCACCAGATTGGCGAGCCATTAAAGGCAAAATAGCCGCCGGCAACAAGGAAATATTCAACCAGTTTGGGGCAGCGAAAAGAACGGTGCGTCAACAGTCTGTGCAAGCCAACAGTGACACCCATTCCATGCCACATTGCGAACAGTACCAGGGCAATGCAAAATGTCAGCATAGAGCAGGCAACCTCTGACGAAGTGCAGCTGAGAGTCTCACCACTTGCTCCAACCGGGAAAGAAGCCCGACAGGATGAATAATGACGAACGAGAAACCGACTCGTTCCGTTCCCAAGCACTGCCGGTCATTCTAGCAGCGCCAGGCACTTGAATTCTAGGCGCAATCTCATTTATCACTGACTATTGCAATACACTCCTCTTTTTATATTTTTAGGTTACTTTCTCAAGCTCATACCCGTGAGCATCCAGCTTCTTACCGACGCTAACTTTCTTGGCTGAAGCTGGCATTTTTACACTGAAATCAGACACACAAACCTTTATCTCCCGACCCCGACATTAATGGCTGCGGCCGACTGGTTGGCTCTGTGCCCTTTAGCAAAACTGACTGAGCACTTTTAGCTGGCAATCACGTTTTTGAACAGCAGCGCCTGTCCATCAAACTGGGAGCGCAGGCTTGGGGATGATATTACGCTAAGACAAGCTGGATTAACTCGCTGTAGCGCATGGGCAATCGTGGTTGTGTCTATACTCATCGCATTGCGCGCGCGTCGCTTTTCTCGATGTCCATTGTGGAGGTGGAGTCATTTGGAATCAGTAGCAGTTTTTGCCGGTCTTACTCTTGTCTTCTACCTCTGGCACACTTTTGGAGTAACGATCGGTCTGCACAGGCTTTTAAGCCACAGAGCCTTCACTTGTCCAAAGGCAGTCGAGTACTTCTTTGTTTTCGGAGCCTATCTGGCGTTTCACGGATCGCCGGTCTGGTGGGCGACAATTCACCGCACTCACCATCGTTTTTCCGACACGCCGCTCGACCCTCACTCTCCGCTGAAGGGCTATTTTGAGGCTTTTGCCTTTTACCGAGAATGGAAATATCCCGAACACATAAACCCAAAGGTGCAGAGCCGAGACCTTTTGAAAGACCCTGTATACAGGCTTCTTGAGTCGCGTGGAAATTGGCGCTGGGGTTATGCACTGTGCGTAGGCATCTGCCTGGCTTTCAGAGCCCTGCTCTGGGTGGCATTCGGGCCAATCGTGGCCGGCGCCAGTCTGCTCGGCGGAATCATGGCTTTAAACGCTCCTTTGATTCTCAATATCATTTGCCACCTCTCTCAGTTCGGCTACAAGAACTTCAAAATCGCTGATAACAGCATGAATAATTGGTTCATGGCTTTCATTTGTCTGGGCGACGGTTGGCACAATAATCATCATGCCGTACCAGGGTCAAGCAATATGGGCTTGAAACCATGGGAAATAGATGTGTCATACCTGTTTTTGCGCGCTCTCAAGGCAATCGGGCTGGTCGGCACTATCAATGAAACTCTGGCCAACGAGGATGCACATCTGGCTCCCGTGCCGGTGAGCGCCTATCGTCCGGCGGCAAGAACGCACAGAAAATCCAAAAGAGAAGCGACACGCGTGCGTTAACAGGACGGACAGCCAAATTCCTCTTTACTAACGTCCGAGAAAGTGAGCCTTGCCTGAAAACGAGGAATTGTTGCTGCGCTCGGGTATATAGTCAGAGGCAACCGGGGGGTTGCTTATGGTCACATGGGTAATCAGCTAAGAACCAAAAATATGGCATCCAATAAAGACGAGCATCAAGAATGGGTTATTAAGGACAACTTCTTTCATCGCGGTGTGTCCAACGTCCGCAATACTATGCACGGCAATGCTGAGGCAGCACAGCGTGCCCTGGAACTGGTGAAAGCGAAGCAGGCTCAGAATGCTCATGACCTGTTGCAGCAGACTGGAGCACATCCTGTTCATCCGGCCCCCGGTCAGCCCCCTGCCGCCTCGCTTTCCGGACAGAGACCCTGCCAGTGCGCCAATCTGCCGGATGAAGAGCTGGAAAAACGGGCTCTCAGCGATCCGACCCTGCCGGTGCTCAAATTTCGCTATGTACTTTCCCGCCTGCGCTCCGAAGTCAAACGCGCTGCCCGCTATGGTCACACCACATCGGTCATGATCATCTCAATTGATGATTTCGCCACCCTTCCTCAACGATTCGGCAATTTCGCCGAAATGGTGCAGGGTGAGGTGCTTTTGGCTGCCAGCCAACGTTTCTCCGCCATCATTCGCCGCGACATCGACTTATTGGGGCGCTATCTGAACGAACGCTTCATCGTTGTCTTGCCGGAAACATCGGCTGAACAAGCGGCCCAATTTGCAGAGCGCATCCGAGCCGCCATTCAGGGCACTTGCCTGGATCATATGTGGCACAAAGTCACCTTCACGGTCAGCCTGGGAATTTGCACTGCCACAGGCGAGACTCTGCCCGCCGAAGAATTGATCATGCAAGCCGACGGTGCCACCGAAATGATTGAAAAGCGCGGCGGCAACGGCGTCCATCAAGTTACTTTCTAAAGCGAAAAACCAGAGCGATTAATCAAGTGAGCTTCAACTGGCGCGAACATCTTGAAGACGCGATGAGGTCGACTTGTTATTGCTGTCTGTCCACAAAGGACGCCGAAGGAATCTGGGCCAACCCGGTTTATTTTGCATACGACGCCGGTTTCAACATTTACTTCATCTCCATGCCCGCTTCACGCCACATGAAGGCGATTGGCAGCAGTGCACCAATTGCGGTGGCAATCTATGCAACCGATCAGCCAGCGGGAGGCGACGTAAAAGGTATACAATTATCCGGTTTTGCACGAGTCTTAGATGACGACGAAGTAGCTGCGGCTGCCGAAGTCTACTATGGAAGAGCGGGTGCGGCCGAGGCTGCCGGAGGCACGGCCGATGCCTCAAAACATCTGGGCGACTCGGCAGTTTGGAAATTTGTCAAAGTGATACCGGAAGAAATCTACTATTTCGACACACGATTTTTCGATGAAGAAAAGGAAGGCAGGCAGTTGGTTCCCAAAGAGATCTATCGCGACTAAAGGGGCTGGCCATGCAAGAAGTTTTGATCATCACCTGCGTGGCCTTATTCCTCTGGCTGGTCTTAAGCGCTGCAGAAGGTCGCATGCAATTCTGGGGGGACGAGGTTAAGAAAGTCAGAGAAGGTGGTTATGTGCCGCCCGAGCCCTACGTTCTGACCAGCTTGCTGAGCCGATTTGTTTGTTTTACTCTCGGTTTTCTAGAGGTGGGTCCAATCAAGATCTTGGGCAAAGAACGACTGCCTGCGCATGGTCCACGCATCATTGCCCCCTTTCATATCGATGCCGGTGACGCATCGATAGTTTCGGCGCTGATTGGCGTCAGGCCGATGTATTACTTGATTCGCACTACCGAAGTGCTGGGCTACAGGGGCTGGATTGCCACCATGACTGGCGCCATAGCCGTGGATGAAGAAACTCAAGAAGGACGCACAAAGGCTTTCAAAGCTGCAGTCTCGGCTTTGTCCTCGGGCGGTCCGGACGCTCAACTGGTGATCTTTCCGCAAGGACAATTGGTGCCCGATGAGGTCACGCGCAGAAGAGATTTCAAGTCGGGCACAATGGCCATTGCCAAAATCTGCGCGCGCCGAAGGAAAGAACCAATCTGGATCGTGCCAGTCGGTGTGCACTATAAGACCGATCCGGCAGAGGCAACTGTCTTTCAGAAGGTGGTGCAAGGGCTTGGTTTCAAGAAGTTTCGCAATCTATTCGGCCATCAAAATTATGGTGCTCTGGCGGTGATTGGCAGGCCATTCAAGGTGACGCCTAAAACACCCGATCTCGACGAGATTGGGCGCGGGCTCAGCCTAGAAGATGACGCAGAAAAGGCCACCGATATGTATGTCAAACGATTGGCTTTGCTGCAGAAATCGGCAAAAAAACAAAGCACTCACAAATAGCCGGGCACTTACTTGGCGTTCTTTTTCTTGGTCCAACCCTGCTGGGCGAGAAAATCGTCATAAGCGGCTAATTGAGCCGGTTGCAGCAACTTTCTGATTCTCAATCGCATCAATAAATATTGATCGTTGATTTCACCACGAATCTGTCCCAATTCACGCTGTGCGCAGAGAAGATCTTCGGCCGATACGCCTGTGGCCATGCCTGATAAAAACGCCGTCTGTTTTTCTTTGAATTTTTTTCTGAGCGGCTGTATGGTCGGGCGCAGCTCTTCGACAATGGCGGCAATCTTCTTGCGCTGGTCGTCTGTGGCGTTCACCGCATCCAGAATCAGGTTCGTATAGTAACCGTAGGGCCTTTCAAAGCCGTCCGCTTTAGATTTTGCCTCATTGGCGCCGACTGGAAGGTGGAGTCCAAGATGCCCTGAGAAAAGACAAAGTGAAAACGCCATTACCAATGATTTTGAAAGCCTTTCGAACATTAGCAGCCCAAAACAAGCAATTATCGTGTATTCGTGTAGAGAGAGACGCCCATTCAATAGAAATGTGCCCAGAAGGCAGGAAACACCGACATACCGACTAGACACCCACAAAAATGAGCCCGCAGTGTTTGTGCGGGCCCATTTCTCAGAATCGCGGCGCCAGACCTCCTATTTCTTGCTCCAGCCAAGACTTGCCCATTTAAACTGCGCCAGTTTAGCGACAGATAAAATGGCGATAAATACCAGGCACAACTGGAAAAAACTTCCCAGAACCTTGCTTACAAAATCCAGCGCCGGGTCGCCAATACAAATCACCGTGCCCGCAGTATTGACGCCCTCAATCACGGTAGCGTCGGCACCCTGCGGTCCTACAGTTCCATTGGTGGCGCCCTGTAAAAGCGATCCGCTTAGGCCGGCCGAAATATCGGCCACAGCAAGTGTCTTTTCAGGGGGCGGCGTTTGATCGGTGATTACCGCATAGCGCTCTTTGTGCAGCCCATATCTTTTATAGTCTCGGCTCGATTCCAAAACCACAGCCGAGCTGACCGGAGTAACCAGCCTGAAAACAGAGCCCATCCTTTCTGCCACTTTTCGTCTGCCGCCGGAGTTAAGCCTGTCCACTTCCTCAGCCGCCCAGAGATTCGACAGCCTGAAAGCAGCGCTTTCATCGTTTACTATGGGCAGATTGGGCTTTGTCGTCGTCCTCGAAAGGTTGGGGACAAACCCGTGTCCATCA
Organism: uncultured Candidatus Obscuribacterales bacterium; assembly: GCA_964531315.1. GTDB lineage: Bacteria > Cyanobacteriota > Vampirovibrionia > Obscuribacterales > Obscuribacteraceae > QKMZ01. The sequence goes on from CAZHEZ010000089.1 coordinate 12,298, forward strand.
TGATTTTGCTTCAGTGAAAAACGAATGTAATGCCCTTTAGGAGAATGCGTCGCTCTGATAGCAAAACCAGACAGGTCGCTTAGAACCTGGCTGTTGATACGCAAAGATTCCAATTGAGACTGGGAAACATGAGCTCTTATAGTGTAATTGCCGGCTGGAGCAGGTTCGGTGCTAATGTCCATATCCGGCTCCAGACCTTGATCTTGAGAGGCCGTCATCATAGACCTGCCTTCAATATGCAATTCTTCTTTCTTTTCGCAGGCAAAATTTGATGATATCAAATATGGTGCAGCAACGGAGCAGATGCCTTCATCATTTAAGGTCATGGGTGAGGTTATGCCAAGGCGAATCTTAACTATTCCGCCATGCGGATTCACAGGAAATGCCTTGAATGCTACGATTCCATCTCCTTTGCAATTAACGATCAGGGGATCGCGTTTTTGGGCGACCACATTCTCATAAGCAAAATTTGTCGCATCAACAGTATTGAATGCGGCTTCCTGAGGGATTCCATTTATCCATTCGGTGACCCGCGAAACAACCGCGCCTTCCGGCAGTTTTAAACGGCCCCGTGCTTCTTGCCTGAATTCAGCGTTATTTTTGACAATTACCGTCCAGTAGTAAGACGTGGTTAGGGTGCGGGCATCGACAATCCCAGTCAGGGCCAATTTATCGGCAGTGAAGTGGTTGAGCGGTTGCATGTGCCGGTGAGAACTCACCGCTGGAGCCTGTGGCTGGGATGGGCTAATGCTGATGGATTCTGCTTCTTTTTTGACCGGCTCATTTTGAAGCGGGGCAAGCAAATACCAAAATCCGACAATAATCAATGTCGCCGCCGCCGCCAGCAAATAAGGCTGTAAGCGTCCGCTCAGCTGCCTTTCCGTCTGCTGCGCCGATTCAATTGGTGCTGGTATGGCTTTATCTTGAGGCGACATTTGGAAAAGTTTTTCCAGCCGCTCTCTGTCGTGGGCGCTATCAAGATCTCGAACGGACATATTGCCCTCCTCTTTCAATGATTGAGCCGACGCCAAATCCGCCTCTGTTTTTGCTCAAAAACAAGGGCAGGCGCTTGAGGCACCGATTTCAACATAAGTAGTTTTAGTAAAGGATTCCGATTAAGTGGCGAAAAGCCGCCGCGCTCAAATTACCATTGGCGCGCCAGCAATTACCACAGGAATTACCCTGGAGTGGTCAACTCTGATTGCCATAATGGCTCTACCAGCCGATCCAGCACCAGAGATATTTCTCCAGTTCGATCTCGTCTCGAATCTCGATGCCGTAATTTCCGACCAGAGGAATCGTTGGTTTGATCTTTCTGCTTTGATCTATGGCGTTAATATGCACCGCGCACATCACATAGCCGCGTCTTTGATAAAACCTGAGCCCGTCTATATTGTCGTTGGTCGTAATCATCCACATGCGGCTGCATGCCTGCTTGCGCGCTTCATCTTCCACCGCTTCAATCAATGCGGTGCCCACACCGTGCCATTGAGAAAGTGCATCCAGAGTGATCAGCTCGCATTCGGCATCGTGAATATGGTAGGTAGCAACGCCCACTGGATTGCCGCCTTCATAGGCGATAAAACCAGGCAAATTAGCTGGTTCGTAGGCAATGCCCCGGGTGACCACGAAACGGCCGCTCCAGACGTCCTGCAATTTTTGCCTCAGCCATGGTCTGTGTTCGTCGCCAATCGGCTTGATTTCCAGGGCTGTTGAAGTTTTTGATTGTGCCGCGCGTTCTGTGGTCTGCATAACACTAAGCTCCTATATCGAAGCGCATTTGTTGAAAAAGACAACAAGGAGATGACGCCAGATGGATGCCGCAGAGCGTATGTTCTAATTCACCTTTGATCGTAACATGAGCAACTGGCAGAGAGTCTCGATCCTATAGTTATTAGAAGGCCCGCCCCCATCTTTTAAGGAATGCAGTCGAAAATTGGGCATCCAGATAATAGGGCAGATTAATTCACTGCGAAGAATTGAACTTTTTTGCCGCCGATTACGTATTTAAAGTTGTGCCCGTTGTGGTGAAAATAAGTATGCCGACAACAAAAAAAATGCAAGCCTGGCTTCCAAAAGCCCCCCCCATCATATATAGACACAAAATAAAACCCGCCCGTATCGCATTGACCGGATTGGCCGTGCTCTCTTTGCTTTCTGTCGATATAGGTCTAGCTGTTTCTCAGGCTGAAGCCCGCTCGGCCGCGTCAAACAAACCAGCCGGTAAACCGATGACCGGACAGGCCTCCAGCACAAGAATCGTCAGGCCGGAATTGCTGGAAAAAAATTCCCGCGAAGGAATTGCGCATCTTCTTAATCGCATCACTTTCGGTCTCAAGCCGGGCGATGTGGAAAAGGTCCAAGCCCTGGGTGAGGAGAGATATCTAAGAGAGCAACTGTCGCCGGATAGCATTGCCATGCCCGATTCGGTCGCTCAGGTTGCACAAGCGCCGGCTCTGAGCGAAAATCCCGTTGCCCTCTTTATCAACTACGGAAGACCGGCGCTTAAGGCTCTTTCGCAGGGACAGGGCAATACAGAAGCCGACAAGAAAGCGCTGGGGAAAATCGTCAAAGATACTTACGGAAAAATCTACGAAGACTCAGCCCAGGCAAATCTAACCAGGGCAATTGAGAGCCCGCGTCAGTTGCAGGAAGTGATGACCGACTTCTGGTTCAATCACTTCAATGTGTCCAGCGACAAGGGGCTGGATCATATCTGGATTGGGCAATATCAAGAGTCGGCAATCAGACCCTATGCTCTGGGCCGTTTCCGCGATTTGCTGGGAGCCACGGCTCATCACGCCGCCATGCTCTTCTATCTGGACAACTGGCAAAATACAAAAGCTAGTTTCACACCGGCTGGCAATAATGCCAAAGGCCGATTCAAAGGCATCAATGAGAATTATGCTCGCGAGCTTATGGAATTGCACACTCTGGGCGTGGACGGCGGCTACACGCAAAAGGACGTGCAAGAATTGGCCCGCGTTCTTACCGGTCTGGGATTGCCACCGGGCGCCGGAGGCGGCTTTGGACAACGCAATCAACAAGATCGCCAGGCCATGCTGGCTCAATTTCGCAATGGTCAAGGCGGTGGTCGTTTTCAAAGGGGCATACAAAACTATGCACCGGACCCGTCAGCCCAATCCATCCCCGGCGACAATAAGAGCGGCTCATATTTCGATGCCAGGCGGCACGACACAGGCACCAAAGTCATAGTCGGGCACACCATTCAAGGCGCAGGAGAAAGGGAAATCGAGGAGGTTCTCGATGTTTTGGCCCGCCATCCGTCCACTGCCCACCATATCAGTTATCAGCTCGCCCAATATTTTGTAGCGGACAAGCCGCCCGAGTCCCTTGTCAAAAAAATGGCGGCCACATTTACGCGCACAGACGGGCAGATTTCCGAAGTCTTGCGGACGCTTTTTGAAAGTGATGAATTCTGGAGCAGCCAATATGCCAACAATAAATTCAAGTCCCCCTATCGCTATGTTGTCTCCAGCTTCCGAGCGACGGATGCCAAAATTGTCAACGTGCTGCCGGTGCTCAACCTTTTGAAACAAGCCGGCCAGCCACTGTTCAAATGTCTGACGCCGGACGGATATAAGAACACGCAAGAAGCATGGTTGAATCCGGACAGCTTGATCAACAGACTCAACTTCGCCACTGCCCTTGGTGCCAACAAGCTGCCCGGCGTGCAAGTGCAAGATGACGGCTCGGGAGATATCTCGGACTGCCTGGCTCTGGTATCGGAAAAAACTGTCAGCGCCATCGAGCAGGCTCAGCCAAAACTGAGGCAGTCTCTGGTGATCGGCAGCCCTGAATTTATGATGTATTAGGCAAAGCGGGAAAAGAAATATGAACAGAAGAGAGTTTTTAAAATCAGCAGGATTGGCCACAGCGACGTTGCTAATGCCCAAAGTACGTGTCTGGGCTAAGACCACCGGCAACCCCCAGGCAACCAATGCAGCCGCCACAAATAAGCTGGTAGTTGTCTTTCTAAGAGGCGCCATAGACGGCTTGAGCGTCGTGGTTCCATATTCCGACCAAAGCTATTACAAGGTCAGAAACAATATTGCCATCCCGCCGCCCGGCAACGAATTGGGGGCCCTCGATCTGGACGGACACTTCGGATTAAATCCGGCTTTAGCGCCAGTCATGCCTTTGTGGAAAAACAAATCTCTGTCTTTTGTTTTAAACTCCGGATCGCCCGATCCGACCCGCTCTCATTTTGACGCTCAGGACTACATGGAAAGCGGCTGTCCCGGACAGAAGTCGACCAGCACAGGCTGGATGAACAGACTGCTGGCCCAATTGCCGGACAATCACTCGCCGGTAAGAGCGCTTAATATCGGCTCGACCACACCGCGTATTCTGCAGGGGCCGATTGCCTGCGCGACTTTCAAAGCCGATGTCAGACATCGCCGCAGCCCAATCGACAATGAAGTGATAGAAGCCAGCTTTCAACGCATGTATGACGGCAGAGGAGACAAACTGGAACAGGCCTTCCAAGAGGGTATTGAAGCACGCACAACCATCAATGAAAAGCTTAACGACGAACAAATGCAGGCCAATGGCGGGGCAATCACAGCAAACCGCTTCAATGCTTTCGGCAGGCAACTCGGGAAGCTGATGAGCGAAGAACCTAAAGTGCAGGTGGCATTCGTTGACCTGGGCGGCTTCGACACGCACGTCAATCAGGGAAACGGCAAAGGACAGCTGGCCAATCACTTGCAAGTATTGGGACACGGGCTGAGCGACCTGGCAGAGGCTCTGGGCGACACTTATTCGAGAACAGTCATTTTGGTGATGTCGGAATTTGGCAGAACAGTCAAGGAAAATGGCAATAACGGCACCGATCACGGGCACGGAAATTTCATGTGGGCTCTGGGTGGGGCGATTCAGGGAGGCAAGCTTCAGGGTCACTGGGACGGGATTTCCGATCGATCCTTGTATGAAAACAGGGACCTGCCGGTGCGGACGGACTTCCGCTCGGTAATCTCATCGGTAGTCGGCGAACACCTGCAGCTTTCTTCGCGTCAATTGCAAGCCGTCTTTCCGGATTTTTCGCCGGGCGCAGATGCAATTTCCGGGATTTTAAAAGGTTGAAGAGCAAGAAACATCTGCAAATTCTGCTTATTGAAGATGAATTTGGGACGGCGGCTGCCTTCGCGTTCGATCATGCATGCAATCGAACGGGCAAATATGCTCTACGAGCGAGAGGATTTCATTACCACCCTGACGCATGACTTGAAGAATCCGCTGAACGGCGCCAATCGATTAATTGAACTTTTGTCCGAAAAGAAAATTGGTTAGAGCGGATAACGGACGCAAAGATAGAGCAAATTACTGAATTTTTTTGAAAATCCGTAATGCTCGGTCCATATCGACAAAGCTGTTTGTCGGCATCACTGATCGCAGCGATTCTTTGTCACCCAATATGAGAATTCCGCCCGGGCGCAAACTTTTATACAAAAGGTCGAGCACTTGTTGTTGTAACTGTCCGTTGAAATAGATGAGAACATTACGGCACAAAATCAGATCGAACTCATTGAAAGTGTAATCGGAAGCCAAATTATGTTGAGCAAAGACAATGTTGTGTTTGAGTTCTTCGTTCATCATGGCGTTTTCATGATCGGCACTGTAATAGTTCGAGAAATCGCCTTTGCCTCCGGAAGCCAGATAATTGAAAGTATGAGCGCGCATGTGCCGCAGCGGGAAAATCCCCTTTTTGGCTGCAATCAACGCCTTCTCGTTGCAGTCGGTAGCAAATATAAGAGTTTTTCCTGGCGGTCTTTCTTCTTTAAACACAATAGCCAGCGAATAAGCTTCCTCACCGGTCGAGCAGCCGGCGCTCCAGACCTTTGCCAGTTGCGTTTCTTCAAGAAATGGAATCACCCGATTTCGCAGCTGCTGAAATACCCCGGCATCGCGAAACATGCGCGTCGTCGGCAGAGACAAAGTGTTTGCAAAGTCTCTCAAAGCGGCTTCGTCGTTCAAGACTCTCCCGCCTACCTCTTCTATGGTGGCGCAGTTTTGCTTTCTGGCAAACGCTAATATCCGCCTTGTCAAAAAGTTCTTACTGTAATTGCGATAGTCAATGCCAGTGCTTCTAAAAATTGACTGCAACAGAGGAGCGATTTCTTTGTCGAACTCAATCAAGTCGCAATGCCAGTCGTTCATGATCAAGCTTTGTAGAGCCAGACGCGCAGCAGCGAGAGCAATTGGTTTCTATCAACAGGTTTGGTAATGTAATCCGAAGCGCCACTTTCAAGGCATTTCAACCGGTCGCCTTGCATAGCTTTCGCCGTGACCGCAATGATGGGCAGAGCCTGAAACTCCGCCTGCGCCCTGATTGCCCGCATGGCGTCATATCCGTCCATTTCCGGCATCATGATGTCCATGAGAATGGCATCGACATCTTTATGTTCAGCTAGCGTCTGCAAGGCCTCTTTCCCATTTTCAGCAGTGACTATGTTCATCTGATACCTTTTTAGCAAGGATGAGAGCGCCTGAATATTGCGCGGATCGTCGTCCACAATCATCAGCTTGCGCCCGAACAGTGAGGTATCTTCCTGCAGTACTTTTGTTACTAATTGCTGCTTTTCGAGCGGCAATTTAGTCTCGACCCGATGCAGGAAGAGTCCAACTTCACTCAGCAAACGCTCCGGTGTATCGACTTCCTTGACGATATTTATTTTGCTGAGCGCCTCCAGCTCTGCTTTCTCGCTTTCCGACAGTCCTTGATTACTGAAAACAAGAAGGGGGTGCGAGTAGTCAGCGGACAAGAATCTCTTGGCCAGCGTCAGTCCATCCATGTCACTCAAACTAATGTTGATGATTGAGCAGTCGAAAGACCGCTCTGCCCAGGATTTGATTGCGCCTTCACCCTGAGCAACCGACTCAATGGTAAAGTTGCCGTTTTCCAACAGTTTAACCAGATGCCGCCTCAATTCCTCGTCCGATTCAGCAATCAAAACCGCACCACTCGACTTCTGTAAGCAGGCGTTGATTTTGTCGATTGCTTCCTTCAGTGTATCCAGGGTGACAGGCTTTTCCAGGTAGCCAATCGCACCCAGCTTGAGTCCACGATTCTGCTCGCTGGCTGCCGAAATGATATGAACTGGAATATGGCGCGTCTCAGCCGTGGTCTTTAACTGATCCAGAACCATCCAGCCTTCAATATCCGGCAGCTGCAGATCAAGAGTAATCGCATCGGGAAGAAGACGGCGAGCCAGCACCAATCCATCGCGCCCGCGCAATGACACCACACCCTTAAACTTATTTTTTCTGGCCAGCTCCAGGAGCATTGAGGCAAAAGGTTTATCGTCTTCAATAATGAGAATAACCCGATCGCCTTCATTTATATGCATGCGATCGTCAGGAACATCCGGATGTTGAAATGCAACTTCATCCTTCTCCACCTGCATAACAATATGCGAGGGTGGCAATTCATCTTTAGAAACAGCTCGGCGTTTGACTGCAACAGTGCCTTTATAGGTAACTGGTAGGTGCAGCCTGAACGTGCTTCCCTTGCCAACTTCGCTTGTCACATCCACCCAGCCACCCAACAGGGCAGACAGTTCGCGACAAATCGAGAGGCCGAGCCCAGTGCCGCCAAATTTTCTTGTCGATGATGAATCAGCCTGGTGAAATGCTTCAAATACAAGGGACAGCTGCCCCGATGCAATACCTATTCCTGTATCACTAATGGCAAACGTAATGAAGTCGGATTCGCCTTCATTGCCATTGCCCTCATCGCCTTTTGTGGCACTGACGGTGACTTGGACAGAACCCTTGTCTGTAAATTTGAAGGCATTGCTTAAAAGGTTGTTCAACAATTGCAGTAAACGACGTTCGTCTGTGCGCATGATGCGCGGAGTGCCGGTAAGCAACTTCATATCAAATTGCAATTTCTTGCCTTCAGCCACTTTTCTGAAGCTTCTTTCAATGTCCAGGAGCACATCGGCCAACTCGACATTTCTGATATCGGGCGTCACCCGCCCTGCCTCAATTTTCGACAGATCGAGAATGTCATCGATTAAGGCAAGAAGCGTCTTGCCTGCCATATTGATATTGTTGGCAAAATCAACTTGCCCTTCAGTAAGATTGCCTTCCTCGTTATCGCCTAAAAGCTCGGAAAAAATCAGCAACGAATTCAAAGGTGTGCGCAAATCGTGGGACATATTGGCCAGGAATTCTGATTTATATTTCGACGAAACTGCCAGTTGATAGGCTTTATCCTCAAGGCTCTGGCGCATGCCCTCCAACTCGATATTCTTTTCAAATATGAGCGCATTTTGCTCTTCCAGAGCTTCCGCCTTCAGTTGCATCTCATCGTTGACACGATGCAATTCTTCTTGCTGCGTTTCCAATTCTTCCGCTTGCGCTTCCAATTCTTCCTGCTGCATCCGCAAATCTTCATTTAGCTGTCGGGATTCCTCCAACAGCCTCTCCGTCACCTGCGTCGCCTCTATAGAATTGAAAACCACACCGAGCAAATCGCACAATTGTTCGACAAACAACAATTTCGTGTTCGAGAATTTTTGCTCGGTAGCCAGCTCGATAACGCCTCGAATTTCACCTTCAAATTTAAGAGGCAATATGTAGACGTCGGCGGCACTGGCATTGGATAAGGCAGACTTGATTTTGAATGAATGCGCATCGACGCCTTGCAAATGAATCCTGGTTTTGTCGGCTGCACATTGACCAACCGCACCATCACCAAACCGGATCGTTTTTGGAATCCCGCTTTCTGTGTCGCAAGCGAATCCTGACACGAAAAGCAATTGGCCGTCTTTAGCCTCTTTATCAATTCGATAAAGGGCAGCTTGTCGTGCCTCCACAAGTGGTGCCAGTCGGCTGAGCAACGCTTGGCCGGCCAGTTCAAAGTCGTGCTGCCCTTGCAACATCAAACCGAATTCATTGATGTTTTTCTTGATCCAATTCTTTTCGCTTTTTTCGGCGTCCAGGGCCTCCACTCGACCGGCCATCGCGTCAAAGGCAACGGACAGTAAACCCAATTCATCATCGCTCTTAAGATTGATGCGATGCTTGAAATTGCCTTCGCCTATTATGCGAGTTCCGGCCAGAAGTGCGGCAATCGCTTTGTTGATGGAGAGGACGACCATAATCGAGATGGCACCAAGCAAAAGGACCAGCAGTCCGGTCACAACAATATTTGCCTGCTGGCTGCTCTCAACGCTTTGCAATGAAGCCCGGGTGCGGGCCGTCAAGAGTGACTGCTCATCAACTTTCATTTCATCGATCAGATTTTTTAGCTTACTGGCATAATGGCTTTCAAAAGACTGTTCCAGAGCCTTTTGCCAGGACGGCGAGCCGATCGCTCCGGAGGCGCTCATCAATTCCTGCCATTCGCCGTCGCGCTCGCCGAAAAGCGTTCTCAATCTGGACAGGCGTTCCTTTTGGCTCGGGTTGTCAGAAATCAGTTGGGCCAGTTCTTCAAAAACGCCATTGACTTCTGATTTCGACCGGCTATAGTCAGCCTGCATTTTTTCTTTATGCATGACAAGAGAGCCGCGCACTCCTGTTTCCGCTTCTTTGATCAAGCCGTACAGGCGATCCAGACGGCCAATCACTATCTGCGTGTGCTCGACCCAATTGCGCGCTTCATTGACCCTGACTGTATTTTGATGTGACACTAAGGCGCTGACAAATATCGCCAGCACCGCAAGTACAAAGACAAGAATTATTCGTGTTGTGAGCTTCATGCCCGCACGCTTTTCAGTTCCCAGGTGTTTATTGTACCCAGTTGATTGCATTAAGAATAGAAGTGGTACTCAGGACTGCTTTTCAAGAAATTCTTTCATTAAGTGCCGACTATCACGCGGTAGGTTTTTGTTCTTTGGCCGCCTCTGTCCAAAACTGAAAGTTCTCGTATACATGCAGACGGTTCCTTCCCAGACGCTGCTTTGCAATGGCGACCCGACTCCATTAAGGAGGAACCACAATGGGCGATGGCAGAATCCAGGAACTCGGGGGTAACCGAACCTCTGAGCCGATCAACTCGTTTCTCTTAGAATACTTAGAACCTCCAAAAGACAAGCCTCCGATCGCAATTACACAACTGGGCCCGCAGGATTTCCTGCAGCACGGTTTGCCATACAGGCCTGACCCTCTGGACAACATCGCCTTTGCACAATTGCACGTGCAAGAGATGGAAGCCCTCAGGCGTCTCAACCCGGACGAAAAGGTAAAAGTGCCCGATGGTCAGGGCGGAACGCTTTCTATGACCGCCCACGAACGCCTCAGTCAATTGCCTGCCTTGATCGAGAAGGAATACTCGGCGGCAATTCTCAGAGCCGACAACAGAGATCCTCAAAAGGCACTGGCGCTGCTGACGGTCATCGACACCACCATGGCGACCAGGCAAAAGGAAATCACTCGCCTCAACTCTGAAGACGACATCTTCCAGCCTGCCAACCGGCGGTTTCTCAACCCACCCCAGCGGGCGATCGCTTCACAAAATCCCCTCGATACCTTCAACATGCAAGAGCTGCAATTGTTGAAATGGAAAACCGAGCAGGTAATTGAGGCACCACGCACGGTGCGCGAACAAATGGCCGCTTTTCTGGCCGATAAAGGCGATCTAAAACAAGCCAACAAGCTCATTGAGGAAGCAGCGCAAAGCAAGTCCGGATGGGGTTTCCTGAGCGCCGATTTACGCGATGACATCGCACATAGATTGAGAAGGCAGGAATTGGCCGGCGGCCAAGATCCGCTGGAAACGGCCCGGCTGGCAACAAGAGAATTGTCTTATAAAAACATGAGCGACTCCGGTTCACTTTTCGACAAATCGCTGGCCCAGGCAGATGGCATCAATCTGGAAGAACTCAAGGGCAAAGAGGCCAACATTGAAAAGGAATTGAAAATCCCGGGATTAATCGCCGCCAGACGCGATCAATTGATGCGCGACCAATCTTGTATTGAAGAGCTTCTTCACGCCAGAGCAGCAGTGCGATTTTCGGCTGTGATGCAGGCAGCGGCCGAGGGCAGATACGGTCAAGTCAGAAGTTTGATGGATCAAACCGCCCTCATCGATCCGGAATTTACCGCACAAAAATCAGGCACCTATCTGGACATGATGCTCTTTGCCAAGACCGAAGGCAAAGAGAATTCAGTCTTCGCCTTCCACAACAATCTCGTCAAATTCCAACGCCATATTGGTCCAAACGGGTTCAATTTGGAGGAGGCTTCTCAAGATCTCGACCGGGCCGCCGCAGAGGTTAAAGAACTGCCCGCTCAAGAAATCAGCAAGATAAAAGACATTCAAGGCGCCAAAGTTAATGCACTCCAGGCTGATTTGGCTAGAGCCCAAACTGATCAAGAAAAATCTGAACTGACAAAACAGATTGAAGAAGCAAAAACAGCGTTGGACGGAATTGGATTGTTGCAGCATGCTCCGGCTTACACGCAGTTGATGAAAGGCGTTTTTGCACTGGCCAATAAAAAACACGGCGATGCGCTGCAAATATTCAATGATCTGGAAAAAATGGATCCGGAATTCGCCAAGCAATCCGAAACTCAACTGAAAGAATTGAAGGAATTTGCCATGAGGCCGGTAAAGGCACCGGAAGAGCAATCTTTTCTCAAAGGCTTATTAAAGGAACTCATGTACAGCGCGGCAGCGATTGCGGCCGGGGCACTGGTAGTAGTGGCGACAGGCTGGAGTGGACCGGCAGCCCTGGCGGCCGGATTTGCGGCCGGAGCGGCAGTGAGAACCGGTTTGAAATACGCAGTCGAAGGTGAAGTAAGCTGGTACGATCCTCTGGTGGGCGGCATAGATGGACTGAGCGGCGGCGCCGGCGCCCTCATGTACCGCTCTGCTTACTCAGGTCTTTCCGCCTCCGCCAAAGCAGCGGCAGCCTCAGAGCGCGCCCTGGCGGCCACCGGCATGAATTCGGCGGCGCTGGAAGGACTGTCGGGAGCAGAAAAAATCAGTACGGCTGAGCGACTGGCCGCCGAAGGGCTGGAAAATATGGGCAAGAATCTGCCCTGGTACACGCGCATGGCCAGCCGGTTGCCTCTTACCGCCCTTGGTGATGCCGAATACAGAAGCGGCATCGCCGCTCTTAATTCCCTGACCAAGCTGAACCGCACCAATATGCTTCTGGCCAATCTGGCCGGTGGAGCGACAACATCGATCATTCATCGCGGTCGTATGTACGCCCCTGATGTATGGAACGGCAAGTACGACAGCATTGGATCGCTTTCTTTGAACTTCGCTGCCGATGTCGGCGGCGACACCGCATTCAGTGGCGCCGGAGGTTCTCTCTTTCGCAATGTGGCCCCGACTTATGGACAAACATTCTCTCCTTTGCTCTATGGGGGCAGGCACGTGGCCTGGGATATGCCCAACACGCAAGTAAGACTGGATGAAATAGACAAGATTATCGCCGACCTCAATGAGCCCACCAATCCGCAACAAGTGCGCCGCTGGTATTTGCAAATGCCGGGGCCGAAAGTTGAATTAAATCCTCGCCGCTAGGAGTTTATGCCATGGGCGATCAGTCAGCACCGGTTCAAGAAAAAGCGCCTGAAAAGCCGACCGAAATCCAATCGCTGCCCGGCAATGAAGCAGGCTCACAACTCGGCGATTTTGCCCGAGCCCTGACCTGGACAAGAAAAGCATTCCAGATCAATGACGGGCCGTCTGTGATTGACAATGAAAAGAGCGTCATCATCAATTACCCTGAGGCAAAAGGCTCAGCGACAATTCTGAAAGACGAAAATGGACCGCTCAAAATTTTTCGCGATGGTCAGGTCTTGCTGGAACGTCTAAGCAAGCCGGGCGCCAGCGGTGAATGCCGCTGGTTGGTCATGAATAATCAGGAGATGCGCGGCACTTTCACATACGATAAGACAGGCATGATGCGTTTTTTACCAGCCAATGGCGATGTCTATACTTTTTCTGCCGACGGCGAAAAGAAAATCACCAGAGCAAAAAAAACTGTCGATGCGGCCGCCGCACCAGAGGCAAAAAAAGAACTGTGCACTGCACAAGATTTACTGGAATGGATGAAAACCGGATTGCCTCTTCTTGATGAAAACAAGGACGGCGGGCTGAGCTTGAAGGAATTGCAGAACAGCCTCAATCGAACGGATTTGAGCGCCACCGATGCTGCTTTTGTGGCCTCACTAATAAGGGGCTTCAGCATCATCGACAGCCAGGCGCAAAGAGACGGAAAAATCACGCCGGCCGATGCCGCCGGCTTGATGGCCGCCTCTCTCAATCCCATGAAACGAGAGCAGCTCGACGAGATCAATAAGATGTTTGCCGCCACTTTCATGCGCATGAAAGACAAAAGCGACAAACTCTTCGGAGAGTTCAAGGATCCAAGAGACGCCATCAAATCCGATGCCGTCGGTCAGGGCTTCGTCGGCGACTGCTGGTTCATGGGCAGCGTGGCCGCTCTTGCCGATACCAGGCCGGAGTTGATTGAAAAAATGATCAAGGACAACGCTAATGGCACCTATACGGTCACCTTTCCCGGCCAGCCGGATAAACCTTATACGGTGAAAGCACCAACCAATCTGGAAATGGCCTTGTATGCGCGCGGCAGCCAGTACGGCACCTGGGTGTCCGTCCTGGAAAAGGCAGCAGCCAGGGCATTTGAAAAAGAGAAGTTTTACAATAAATCGGAAATCGAAGTGAGCATTCTCAACGGCGGCACGGCAGAGGAGGCCTTCGCACTTTTGACGGGGCTTACACCCATTCAGCTGGATATGAATGCGCCCAATTTACACAGTGTATTGAGCACGGCAACGCAGTGGCAATTACCGGTAGCGGCCGGTTCATTTATAGAATTGACCGACAGCGACGCCGATGAAAACGGCGTGTACGGAACCCATCTCTACACACTCAAATACGACCCGGTCAAGCGCGAGATTATTGTGCGCAATCCCTGGGGCTGGACACCCAAGAGCGAACCGCATTATCCCAACGGTGCGCCTTTAGACGGTGTCGCCGATGGCGCATTTCGGCTCACTCTGGCCCAGTTTAGAAAGAGTTTCCGCACAGTCACGACTGTGATTCCATAAAGTTTTTAAATGGCAGCAAGCAATGCAAAGCCGCCATTTTCATGGCGGCTTACGCACGGCTAGGGCTCCCCTCAACAAACTTTCTCAAAACTGTAGATTTATTGGCCGATGGCTGGAAATTTCAAAACTGCTTCTTCGGCTTTATCGATGGCGGGCTTGGCCAGGTCGTAGACCAGCTTGGCACCGAACATGGTCACACCCAATGTGCCCAGACCGATAGCCACAGGCGGTGCCTCAGGCGCGGCAGCAATAGCCAGCGAGCAAAGGGCTCCGGCTGCGTCGCCTAAAGCAGGAGTTTTGCCGACATAATTGGCAATTTTCGGACCTTCCGTTCTCATGTCGTGCCAGATTTGTCCGCCCAAATGAGCTGCATCATCGATTGCATGTTGAACGTCGAACTGGTGGTTGTCGCCTTGATGGTTTTGGAAGGGGTTAGACATAGTAGCGATCCTCACTGGGAGAGATTTGGGAGCCGACCGGCTGGTCGATGTACACACAATAGGAAAAATCCAAGCGCCAGTAACTGTTCAATTGAACAGTCTTTGCCCGCCCCCCAAAATCGACCCGACCAATCGCCCAATAGCGTTAGCCCTGCTCAAGAATTGCAATTAGCAAGAGCAAAGACTAAAGATCCCTTCATTACCGTTCATATAAAGGTTTCAATGAGATAATCATTTCGGTGCTTTCGAGACCCCTGTCGGACATTTCAGACAGGTCGGCTTTTCAAAAATACGTAGACGCCTGGCTTGGTCCGATGGGAACCGTGCCGGCACAGATTTTGCCATATCAAATGGGCATTTTTTTTCAACAGGGGAGACAATCCAGTGCTTGAGAAAGACATAAACAGGAGCTTAGAGGTTCAAATGCCAACCACCGCAAACCTTTCAAATTTGTCGATAGTCAGTGGCTACAAGGTTGAGAACAGGGCCCTCACGGACTGGGTGGAAAAAATGGTCGCACTTTGCCAACCGGAGCGCATTTACTGGTGCGACGGCTCCAAAGAAGAGACCGATCGCCTGTGCACGCAAATGGTTGCCGAAGGCAAACTTTTGAGGCTCAACCCGGACAAACGTCCCAACAGTTATCTCGCCTGGTCCGATCCATCTGACGTCGCAAGAGTCGAGGATCGGACTTTTGTTTGCAGCGATTCCAAAGAAACGGCCGGTCCAAACAACAACTGGATGAGGCCTGATGACGCCAAGGAAAAACTGACCTCCCTTTTTGCCGGCTGCATGCGCGGTCGCACTATGTATGTAGTGCCGTTTTCGATGGGACCTTTAGGCTCGCCCCTCTCTCATGTCGGTGTAGAAATCACCGATTCACCTTATGTAGTCGTCAGCATGCGCACCATGACCCGCATGGGCAAAGCCGCAGTAGATATGCTGGGCACTGACGGCAAATTCGTTCAGTGCCTGCATTCCGTGGGCATGCCCCTGGAAATCGGGCAACCGGACGTAAGCTGGCCCTGCAATCGCGACCAAAAATACATCGTTCATTTCCCAGAAACTCGCGAAATCTGGTCATTCGGTTCAGGTTATGGCGGCAATGCTCTGCTCGGCAAGAAGTGCTTCGCCCTGCGCATCGCGTCCACCATGGGCAAAGAAGAAGGCTGGCTGGCCGAGCACATGCTGATCATGGGCGTGCAGTCGCCGGAAGGTCAGAAGAAATATTTTGCGGCGGCATTCCCGAGCGCTTGCGGTAAGACCAATCTGGCCATGTTAATCCCACCTGCCGGCGTGAAAGGATGGAAGGTGACGACCATCGGCGATGACATTGCCTGGATCAAACCGGGCAAAGACGGCCGCCTTTATGCCATTAATCCCGAAGCCGGATACTTCGGCGTCGCTCCCGGCACCTCGGACAAAACCAATCCGAACGCCATGTTGACGATGAAGGAAAATTGCATTTTCACCAATGTCGCACTGACCAGAGATGGTGACGTCTGGTGGGAAGGCATGACCGACGAAACACCTGAAGAATTGCTGGACTGGCAGGGCAAGGCCTGGACTCGCGATTGCGGACGTCCGGCTGCTCACCCGAATGCAAGATTCACCGTGCCGACCAGCCAGTGCCCATCCCTGGACGAAAATTGGGACAGCCCTTTGGGCGTGCCCATTGCCGCCTTCATTTTCGGCGGCCGCCGCTGCACGACCATTCCGCTCGTCACCGAAGCATTCTCCTGGATGCATGGAGTCTACATGGCAGCGACCATGGGCTCGGAAACCACGGCAGCCGCAGAAGGAAAGCTGGGAGCAGTGCGCCGCGATCCAATGGCGATGCTGCCTTTCTGCGGATACCACATGGGCGAATATTTTTCGCATTGGCTGAAGATCGGCGAAAAAATCAAAGTCCAGCCGAAGATCTTTTGCGTCAACTGGTTCCTCAAGGGCGCGAAAGGCGAATTCCTCTGGCCGGGTTTTGGCG